>NZ_JALSKT010000081.1 GCF_026988655.1 Sulfurimonas sp.
TCTCAAACTCTTTCAAGTGGCTTCAACTCGAAGTCTCTCTAGGCCTTTTAAACAAGGTCTCTCTGTTTGTGGATGGGAATTATAGAGAAGTGTTGCTTAGATGTAGCTTAATGTTTGGGGGAGTTTTACAAAAAATTAAAAAGTTATTTTTGCATACCCACTTTCTGGACTAATTGTAATTATTACTTGTTCATCACTGTTTTTCAAGGTAAGTACACAAGGAGTCTTTAGTAATCTGTCAGTCCCTGCCATATACGGACCACTTAGGGTACTTTGATCACCACGCATCGGTCTTCCAATATAGTCAAAAGATATTCTCTGCCCACATGTAGAACTTATGTCGGTAATTCCATAACTTCTTCCCAGATTTAGTTTATTCATTCCTACAAAATCAGCATGATTGATATCTAGTTTATTAGCTCCAGTATAACCACCCGTCATTCTCCTATTAGGATTTGCTGGATCTATTGCAATTTCAATTTCGTTGGCATCTCCGGTACTTTCTCCAGATGTATCTGAAAAAATAGTGTAGGCCCACTTGCCATCTGAGTTAGTATTTTTTCCAAACATTATCTGCCATCTCTGTTTATACCAATTTTCATCATTGGCATCAAACTTATCATCTATCAAAGCTAGATGCTGTGTATACCTAATATGTGACAACAACTGTAAAGCTGCTTCTTGAACTGGGTTAGTTTTAGTTTTTGGAATTATTACTGCTGCCAAAATCCCGACAACAACTATCACAAAAACCAATTCTAATAACGTAAATGCTTTTTTCATACCTTAAGTATATCGTAAAAAATAAAATTATAAAAGAAATTTATGTGAGTAGAAGAAGAGAAAGAAAAGTGGAAACTATGCACAAGCGCACAGTTTCCATAATAAGAGCTAAAAATTAAATTTTTTCAGCTACTGGAACATCATAAAGAATATCATCCATTGGATGTCTATACATTGGCATTGCAAGACGTTTTTCATCTAAAATATGACCAATGAAACCTATTGAACGACCAACTATGAAGAATGCATTTAATGTACCTGAAGAGATAAATTCATTAATTTCATCTTCAGTATAACCAAGTGCTCTCCACATATCTACCATCAAAATACCAATAGTACCATCAACATTTAGAATAAGATTCTCTTTTTTACTTGTAGTAAGTTGTTCAACTGTTAAAGCATAATCAAGAAGTGGTGTTGCTGGAAAATACTCTTTAGCAAATTTCTTAAGACCTTCGACTCTCAAGTCTGGATTTTTAAGAGATTTGATACGATGACCAATTCCTGGAATTGGAATACCTTCTTTTTTCATATGTCCTAAAAATTCTGCTGGTGTAAGACCATTATCATCAGCATATTTAAAGTGTTGAGCAGCACCATCAATTGCCCCACCAAATCTTGGACCAATTGTTAAAAGACCAGTTACTAGTGCTTCAACTACTGATTTACCAGCACGAGCTGTTACTTTTGCATTATGAGCACCTGAAACAGCTGGACCATGGTCAGCAACAGTTTTCATTACAGTTTCAATAAATTGAGTAGCCCATTCTGGGTACTGTTTTTTGAACCATAATAAAGATATAACATCACCAATACCTTTACCTGTATCTGGAGTTGCAACTGAAGAGATTGGGAAACCTGCATAAGTTGCTTCATCACCTCTATCATCAGAAATAGTACAGATAAACTCTTTACTTCTTCTAACTTTAGGTACAGTGTTTATAACTGGCTCAGGAATTTTACTAATTGTACCATTTGCCAACAGATCAGTATAAACTTCTTTTATTGTTTTTGGTAAATCATTAAATGATGCTGGAACATGGATTCCCGCTTCTGCCATTGCTTTATTTTTAGCTGCAGCAGTCTCAGCGTCTGCATTTGCAGATGCACCAGCATGTCCAAATTGTACACCAGAAGAAAAGTGTTTAGCAATTGTACCGATACACCATGCAATAATTGGTTTTGTGATTTTTCCTGATTTTACAGCTTCGATGACTTTATACTCTTCAGTACCACCAACTTCGCCTAAAAGAACCATATATTTAACATCTGGATTTTTTTCCATTCTAAGCATGTTATCAATAAATACTGAACCAACAAAACGGTCACCGCCAATAGCAACACCTTCAGCTATACCATCAGCGTTGATAGCAATTATGTTAGAAAGTTCGTTAAAAAGACCACCTGAACGAGTAATAAGTCCGCATGAACCAGCACGGTGAAGTTTTGAGTTAACTATGTTTTCAATTGTTCCACCAATATTGGCAATTTTAAATGCACCTGGAACAATTGCACCAACAGTAGCTGGCCCAATAACTGTAACGCCTGCTTTTCTTGCAGCATTATTCATTTTTCTTGCTAATCTTTCAGGAATACCTTCTGCAGTCACCATGATAGATTTAAATCCACCAAGTTCTACTGCTTCCATAGTTACATCATATGCAGTTCTAAATGATGCAAAGTTTAAAAGAACATCAGCATTTGGATGTGCTTTTTTTGCCTCAGCAGTACTTTTAAATAATGGCACCATTATTTCATCTGGACCATAAAAGAATTTCTCAAATTTATTACCACTTGTCGGTGCTACAATAGCCGCAACAGATGGAGTTTTTCTTTGAATAGTATAATCATAGTCTAACATTCTTTGGATAGCAGTTTTGTTGTTATTCCAAAAAATCGCTTGTGTATCTTTAGTATATAATTTTTCCATTTTTATCCCTTACTTCTCTAATGCCATTCTAACAATGTCAGTAACATGTGTTTCTGGCCCATAAACTTCAATATAAAGACCTAATCTATCTGCAGCTTCTTTAATATCTTTGAGACCTTTTTCGTAGTTTGGTCCACCACGTCTAACATATATCTTAGTATTGTGTTCTTTCATTTTTTCTGCATTCTCTTCAAATGATTGAATAATACCAGTAAATGTTTTTGCAACATCAGTAAAGTTTGCAATTGCTCCACCAATAATCATTACTTTATCAAGACCTTTAGGATCTTTATGACGTGTCATTAAGTCAATAATAGTATCTGCATAAAATTTAGTTTCACTAGTAGTTGGACCACCTGAGTACTCACCATAATTTGCAAGATCAGCAATAGAACCACCAGTCGCTTCAGCGAAATCAGCAATAGTATCTGCATAAACAACAGAAGCACCACCACCAGCAACCATAGTCCAAACTCTACCCATTGGATTAAGAATAGTTAATTTCAATGAAGCACCTGACTTACTATCAGCTTCTGCTATTGCTTTTTCTTCTGGAGATTGGTCTTCCATACCAAACGCAGTTGGATACTCTATATCTCCCCAAACATCTTTCATCATAAATCCAGCTGTATCATCAAGACGTGCAACAAGGTCTAATATAGCCATCTCGTTGTTGTCAAGCATTACTATTGGGTTAATTTCAAGATATGCAAAGTTCATATCTCTGTAAAATTTAAAGAATTGAATTGCAAAAGATGTAAAAGAAGCCTTGTCTTTTTCTTGAATATCTTCAGGGATATTTGCAGTTATAGCATGCTCTATTTCCACATCTGTCATATCTATAGGGATAACTACTTCATTAACCTTTTCGTCCCAACCCTCTTCAACTTCCATTCCGCCTTCTGCAGACATATATAAAACATCATCTTCACCAACACATGTAGCTGAAATATAATACTCTTGTTCTTGTCCATGAGGAGTAAATGGCTCAACAATAAAGTGAGTCAGAGTCCCGTGCTGACCTGATAAAAGTGTAGTAGTGTGAGAAATTTTTTCATCAATCCACTTTGCTGCATCTTCTAATGTAACATCACCTGGCTTATTTGTTTTAAAAAGTACTAAATCATTTTTACCACGTTTACCAAATAACATATCTGGTTTTGCAACTAAAGGCTCTTGTTTTAACCATTCAAAGCCATGTTCTTCAGCTTTTGCTAAAAGTTCTGCTCCACTTGTTACTAAAACAGATTTAAATCCATAATGAAAACCACTAAAATATTTTTCCCACTGTTTAGAAAAAAGTGCTTTACCGTCATATTCGCGTATCGCTTTTTGAGCCATAGAAACTCCCTATTTTGATATTTAAGCAACATTCTAGCATAAAGTGATTAAATAAATATTTATACTTAATATTAAGTATTCAATAGATTTATATATTGTTTATTTTAGTAACATGAGCTTTGTAAATAATTTTATTACTGTAACGTATTGTTACATTTGTAGTTTGTTTACTTCTCAGCGGTAACTCTTTCAGTTTAAATTGTTCACATTTTTCAATATTATAAAACTTCAAACGCAGCTGCATCTTTTTATTTGTGGATACACAATCTATATTTTGTGATTTAAGTTCTTTTGCTAACTCTTTAGCAACATGCATATTATATGCAAAATGCTTTTTAGGATTTTCTAGAAAAATATACAATTCTTTATTAAAAAATACTATCAAAGTATTTAGTAATAAAAATAATACTGAAATGATAAATATGAGTCGGTATTTTTTTCGGTGTTCCTTAAGACGTACTCTATATGATGATGCAAAAGTTTCGCCTGCTAAAGGTAGCGCGATTATAAGATAAGGGGCAAATACTTCGATCTCTATACGCTGACGAAATGAAAGCATCATAGAAATAAACAAAACTGTTGATGAGATATACCATAACTTATCTATTTCATCAGATAAAAATTTCCGATAGAGCACATATACTAAATATATAAATATTATTGGAGTAAATATTGCACTATACACACCCATCGTATCTAAGAAATGCCCACTTGGAACACCCTGTATATGAAAACCATATATGTATATATTTAAAGCGTATAGCAGAGTGTTGTAAACAAAAAATATTTTATTTTTTTCAAACAAACTATACACTACTAGACCTAAAAATAAATATGCAAAACCGGGATCAATGAGCGCAAAAATTAAAAGCAAAATATTTGTATAGTTTATGCTCAACTTTTTATCTAAATAAACGTAAAGTAATAAACCAAAGATTACAACTCCCGCATGATTAACTATCAGGGCAGAGCTAACAACTCCAGGGAGTAAAATAAAAATAAATAAAATCCATAAGCGATTTCTTTGAGACTTAACATAATAAGCAGAAAGCAAATAAATTAAAACATCACTTAATAAATGCAATACAACCATAATGAAACGCAGTCCAAAATCATTGTTTCCAAATATTTTTAATGATAAATGAGTAATATACTGAAGAATGGAAAAGTCCCCATATAAAAGCTTTGCTTCATTGTAAGAAATCGAGATATGGGACGTCTCAAAAAATAATATAGCTGCATCCAATCCTATAAGTAAGAAAAAGATGTACCTATAATTCATAATTTTAAAAAGTTTCCTATCATTTCATGACCATATTCACTCATAATCGACTCAGGGTGAAACTGGACACCGTAGATATCTTTATCTTTTATTTTTAGCCCCATAATTTCATTATCATCTGTGCTAAACGCAGTAGATTCAATCACATCTGGTAGAGTCTCTTTTTCTACTATGAGCGAATGGTAACGCGTTGCCACAAACTCTTGCGGCAAATCTTTAAATATTTCGCAACTTGTAGTTTGCTTCATTACAGATGTTTTCCCATGCATCATATTTTTTGCACGTACCACATTAGCACCAAATACTTGAGCAATACTTTGATGTCCTAAACAAATGCCAAAAATAGGCAACTTGTCTTGAAAATACTTTATAACTTCTAATGTCACTCCTGCTTCATCAGGAGAAGCCGGTCCTGGAGAAATGATTATCTTTTCTGGCTTAAGAGCTTCTATCTCTTTTACACTCATTTCATCATTTCTAATGACCTTTAAATCCGCCCCAAGTTCACGACAATACTGAACAATATTGTAAGTAAAACTATCATAATTATCTATCATTAAAATCATACTATTTCTATCCTCTTAAAACCCCTACTTTAAGGGATTTTATAAACTTTCTATCTAATAAATTATAAATCCTGCTACCCTATAGCTACCCATTTTCATATTTTTTATACATTTTTATACTATTTTTGGGTAGCACTCTTGGGTATCCTTTGTATAGTATAAACAAAAAAATTATATCTTTTTGTGTATTAACTAGTACTTTAAATAAAATATTATAAGATTAAACTTCTAGCTCTAATTTAGCGTCACCCTTGTATCTCTCTTTTATTTGTTAGTGTTTGCAAATAGTTTGATATATTTATCAGTGAATAGGTCACTAAAAATATCATAAGCCCAGGAAAAAAGCTTACCCACCACGCTATATCTACAACATCTTTACCACCACTAAGGATAGTCCCCCAACTCATCTGTGGGGCAACAATTCCAAGTCCTAAAAAGCTAAGACCTGATTCAGCGAGGATAGCACCCCCTACTCCAAAGGTAAAACTTACAAAATAAATCGGTGCTAAAATTGGAGCATAGTATTTAAACAGAATTTTTGTTTTGCTCACATTTGCAATATTTAGTATTTTGATATAAGGTTGTGAAGTGATTTTGAAACTCTCTGAGCGTATAAGTCTTGCTGTTGTCATCCAACCTGTGATTGAAATAATTACAATCAAAACATACATCGAAGCATTCACGTAACTGATGAGCGCCAACAACAAGAAAAAAGTTGGAAAGGTCAAAAAAAGATCAACAACAACTACAAATGTTTTGTCCACTACTCCTTTAAAATATCCAGCAATTGAACCATAGAGAAGTCCTATAAAAGAAGCGATAAAAGCACTTCCAAGCCCAATTATTAACGAGATTTGTCCACCTTGGATCAATCTAGCTAGAAGATCACGTCCCAGTCTGTCGGTACCAAGTAAATGTTCAAACGAAGGTGAAAGTAAAATTGAATTGCTATCTAAAGCATAAGGATTAAGAGGATAAAAGAAACTCCCTAAAAAAGAGAAACAGAAAATAAAAAAAAGGACAAATATACTAAATTTAGGCATTTAGTTACTGTTTTATCCCTAATAAAGTCTGCATCATCTGATCAACGGTTGTAATTACTTTTGCAGCAGCACCATAGGATGTCTGATATTTAATCAAGTTTGTCATCTCTTCATCAATACTTACTTTTGATACAGAACTGTATTCCATCTCAATAGCATTAAACTGCGTAGAAATTGTTTCATTTTTTGTTGTAGCTGCGTTTGAGGAAATCCCAACATAGGTGCTTGTCACATCAAACATTCCATAAATAGTTGTATCATACTTTTCACTACCTACATTAAAGTTATAATCTTCAAACTGTTGTTGAACCATATCTAAAGCCAGTCTATTATCACCTGCACTTGATGCATATCCTGCATGTAAAAGTGTAGGATTATCTGCATATTCATTTGTTAATCTAATATCTTGAGCATTCTCTCCATCAAAATACCTTCCAAGTCCAAGTGCACCGGCAAAGTTTGTTCCAGACGAAAAATCACCATCTTTCAAATTATCTTTTATTGAAAAAGTGTAGCCTTGTGATTGAAACTGAGCTTTGATACCAAGTTCAAGCTTTTGCTCGCCTGTCGCTGATGCCGCATAGTTAAAAGAAAGAAAATCATCCACATCATTTGTGCCATTTGCATCATCATTATCATCTTTATTAGTTTCAATTTGGTCTTTAATTGAATTAGTTCCATTAGACATGGAAGTGGCTGTATCAATATTAATTGTTCGTGTCGCAACTTCATTTCCATCAATATCATAAACAATAACATCAAATGAACCTTCTTTGATACCAACTTCAGAACTTACCAATGAATTTGACTGATCTATATTTACTACATTTGATTCTTTCCGTACAGAAGCACTTTGTGCATAGATATTGTTTGTTGCTTCTATCAAGCCATTTGCAAATGCATTCAAATCAGTAGCAGTTTTTTGTAAGACACCATCCACAGGCATCCCACTAGTTGTATCTAAAGCACCACCACGTAATGCAAATATGGCTCCTATCTTACCACCTTTGATTTCTTCATTCATTGGTATTAAAGTACCGTCTTGTCTTTCATAAGAAACTTCATAAAAACCAAAAGGATTGTCTTCTTTAGAAATTTGTAATGGATGAAAAGTATTGCCATCTACAATATTAAATCCATTGACACTCAAGGTATAACTACCCGTACGAGTATTTGAATTACTATCTATTTGAATGTTTGCATCAAGTTGTCCTTGATTCACCTCAGCACCAATAAGCCTAGATAAACTTCTCTCTAAAACATTTCGCTTATCACGTAAATCATTTGCACTATACAAACCTCCATTTTCAGCATTGTCTATGGAAACATTCAAATCTGCAAGTTGTTTTGCCAAGTCATTGACTTGCTCAATGTTGACTGCTAATTGATCATTTACTTGTTGTTGCAAGTTTAAAACTTGATCTTGTGTTTCGTTGATATGCTTTGAAAGTGTTTGTGTTTGTGTTGCCAAAGCAACTTTTATAGAGTCATTGTTTGGATTATCTGCAAACGTCTGCCACATATTGTAAAACTCGGCTAAATCAGATTTAATCCCGACTCCATCAATTTCAGGAAAATAGGTAGAAAGCTCATCAAGTGTCTGTTTTTCAAAGTCACTAAACTCTTTATCAGCAGATACACCGTTATATCTATCAAAAACAAAGTTATCAAAAACTCTTTTTATCTCTTGAACTTCCACACCATTTCCAACTTGACCGGGAGAGGTTGTTAGTGGTGTCGCTGCAGATGTTACAACCCTTTGACGAGTATAACCATCTACTTCAGCGTTTGAAATATTATGTCCAGTAGTGTTAATCCCGACCTGAGCTGCACTTAGTCCGCTGTATCCAATATTGAGAGTATTAAAAAGAGAAGCCATATTACACTCTTACCTGTAAGATAGAAGAGTTTTTAGAAGCAACTTTGTTGTAACCTTGCATTTCCGTTGGTACGAGTCTTTCTAAAAATGTATTATATAAATTACTGACTATTACGACTAGTTTTGCATATTCTTTATTGACTTCTCTTAGCTTTGAGAGTTCTATCTTTAACTCATCCAAAAGTATATGTTGCTCTGCGTTAATTAAATCTTGAAGTTGTACATTTGTATTTGAAGTCATTAAGGAAGATATCTCATGATCAATCATCGCTTTTTTAGCTTCAAAACTTTTTAATTTTTCTTCTTTAATAGAAAGCCTGTCAAATTGAGGGTCATGTTTTGCCACTTTAATATCTTGAATATCTGACTCCGTAATCGCAATCAAATCTTTTAAATCTTTTAAAGCACTTTCTAAATGATGACTTAACATTTCACACCTCTCTTATTTTATATCTACAGTAACTCGTCTGCCATTTTGTTTGCTAATGCAGATAAGTCTACTTTGTACTCACCAGAGTTAATAGACTCTTTGAGTTGTTCCACTCTGCTAGCACTATTTTGTTTTGTACCAGCACTCTGTTTTGTATGTGTATTTTTCACAGTATCATTTGCAAGAGTACTTGCAAGACTGCTATTATTTAATTGTGTAATCATAACTGACCCTTTAACCTATGTTTATAAATCTATTTATATACAGCTAAATCGACTAAAACACAATTTTCTTAAGCTAAATCAACTCTTATCACGAGATAAATAGTCATAAAGCATTTGAGAAAAACCAAAACTCCCCGCACTTGCTTTTGAGAGTTCATCTCTATACATTGATTTGTATATTTTATCACCTGGATCTTTTTGTGAAGAGAAAAGATTTTTTTCATCTTTCATAGCATTGTCCATTAACATTTTGATGATAACTGACTCAAAAGCATCTGTTTGTTTTCGTAGTTCTTTATCTTCAGCCTTTGCATCTATCTTTGGTATTGCTGCATTTTGTGTTAACATTTGTGCTCTTGCTTGTATTGCATTCATTCCATAACTCATTATATCACCTCTAACTCTGCAGAAATACTTCCCGCGCTTTTCATTGCCTCTAAAATAGAGATGATATCTTTAGGTGTTGCACCTAATTTTTGTAGTGACCTTACTAGATTTGCAACAGTAGTTGTTCCCTCTCTTGTGTAAAGTTCATTTTGATTGAGTCCAATAACAAGATTTTTATCCACCTGCATAGACCCTGCTGGCGTAGATGGATTTTTTTCTTCTACTATTTTAATGGTTATATCACCTTGCGTTAAGACAACTGGCTTTAACATGATGTCTACTCCAGCGACTATCGTTCCTGTTCGCTCATTAATGATAATCTTATTTTTTGGTACATAATTCATATCTATCTCTTGAACCTCAGCCAAAAATTCAATCATAGAACGGTTTTTTGGACGTTTAAGTTTAATGCTTCTTGAGTCCATAGCAACAGCGACTTGTGTGCTATAAAATTTATTTATGGCTTTTTGAACTGCTACTGCGTTTGAAAAGCCTGATTCTTTTAATGAAAGCGTTGCATATTCTTGGTGAAAAAGATCAATATTAATCTCACGCTCAATAAAACCACCATTAAATACAGTTCCACTCGTCGGATGCGATTCTCTCGCACCTCGTTCATTTCTTCCGCCAATACTTACAGAACCCTGCGCTAATGCGTATATCTTTCCATCCACCCCTTTTAAAGGTGTCATCAAGAGTGTACCACCCTCTAAAGATTTGGCATCACCTATGGACGAGACAACAACATCAAACTTATCCCCTTGACGTGCAAAAGGCTTCATTGTTGCTGTGACAACAACAGCTGCAACATTTTTAGATTTTATATCTATGGGATTCATATCTATGTTCATAGCTTTAAGCATATTTGAAATTGACTGGAGAGTAAATTTTGAAGTAGTTCCATCACCTGTTTTTTTAAGTCCAACGACTAAAGAGTAACCAATGATCTGATTTTCTCGAACACCTACAATACTTGATACATCAGTAATCTTCGTAGCTTGCAGTGTAGAGAAAAAAACTAAAAAAACTAAAATATATTTCATCAAGCAATCCTTTTATTGTAAAAGAATTAGCAACTTTTATTCCAAGTTATGAAGCTTCGTAGTAAGTAAGTGTAGTATTCCCAAATTTTTTAGATTTTTTCACACTATAATGACCTAAAGTATCAGGTAACTCTAAGCCTGTCATATGTTCAACAATGAGCATTTTTACATTTTCTTTGGGCAATTGACTTATAAGAGCCAAAGTTTTATCGTAGATATCTTCCATGCCTTCACGTATACTAAAAGGGGGATCAACATAGAAGTATGCATCTTCTTTAAGCTTTTGAAGTTTACTTACTACTGCGTTTATATTTTGAAAACTATCACCGGCAAAGACTTCACAAGCATCTGGGTCTGTTTGTGAGATATTACTTTTAAGAGTTTTGAGAGCATCTCTATCTTTTTCCATAAAGTATATCTTTTTAGCACCACGACTCAGTGCTTCAAGACCAATAGAACCGCTTCCTGAAAACACCTCAACAAAATTGGCATCTATAATGTCAAACTGTAAAGTATTAAAAAAAGATTCTAGCACTATAGATTTTGAACTTCTTGTCGTTGTTTTAGAAGGTAATAAAAGTGTTTTCCCTTTATACTTTCCAGATATTATTTTTTTGCTTAATGGTTTATTTTTCATAAAATGCTTTCACCGCTCGTAATATATTTGCTTGATACTCTTGTGTGAGTAATTCAATACGTTTTTCTAAAATTTCAAAACTCATTGGTTTCTCTTTTTCTACAGCAACTTCCTTTACTTGTTTAGTATTTGGATAGAGCTCATTGTATTTTTTCTCCAAAGCCAAAATAAGTTGTGATTTTGAAAAAGGTTTTAATAAGTCGGCTTTTTCATTGCTTGCAATATAAAAACATCGTTCATCATTCAAACACTCTTCATCTCGAATAATAATATCGCTCTTTTTTGACAGGCTCAAATACTTTGCCAAAAAAACTTCTAATGACTTTTGTAGTAGTGGAGATTGACACTCAACTGCAACTTTCATACCTATCCTTCTATATAATACTCTATCGAGTATCTCAAATCTTCATCTAGTTCGCTCAAGCTTAAAAGCCACATCAGATAACCTCTATCACTATTGGCAATATCTTCAATATAATGTCCAAGATATTTTCCAAAAGTTAATTTTTGTAAAAGAACTGGCTTAAAACTTAGTTCTTTCATACTATCTACATACGAAATATCCAAAAGATACTCAAATAACAACTTCGTAACAACTACATCAGCTAAGGCATTATGAGAGCATAAAGCATCTTTAATTCCATACTTTTGTAAAAGTCTATCTTCCTCTTTATAAAGTTTCAAGTCATATCGTAAAAATTGTAAAGAAAAAAGTTCACATTCACTTATGAGATGTTTTGTAACTTTAAGAGTATCGATTACATCACCCTGCCAAACAAAACCTGAAGAAGCTAACATTTTCAAATCAAAAGAGGCATTATGTGCAACTAAAGTGTTTTCTTCTTTATTACATTCATTTAAATATTTATATATTTCACTCGCTTCAAACGCAGCTTTATCTTGTATCATTTCATTTGTAATATGATGAATGCTTGAAGCTATAGAAGGTATCTTTTTGCCCTCATTGAGCAATTCATAGCGAGCACGCTCTTTATCTAAAAGTGCAACAGAACAAAGTCTGTCACTCTCCTCTAAACCTGTAGTTTCGACATCTATAAATATTAACATTTTGTGACCTTGACTTTTTTACACCTCACACTTAACACCATAAAAGAAAAATATCCTGCAATTCCTATTAAAATATATAATATATAGATATTAAACCATTCAAAAATAGAATCGTATGAAGCAAAAAGTGTTGTAAGCGTAAGCAAAAGAATCATCTCTCCCCCTACTATCCAGATTAATAACATAAGCCATTTACGCCATACTTTCACTAAATCTCCATAACCTATATCTTCTAGTACACTGGTTTCTACGCCCTCTTGGGGACAACTTAAAAGCTTAAGCTGATAATTGAATAAGCATCTATTAAAGATATATTTTAAGCTAAGAAATAAAGAAATTAAAAGAGTCACACTCCAACTCAAAACAAACCAAAACTTAAATATTAAAAATAAAGCATGATAAATTTCAAGACTAAGCGTTTGCATTCCTTGATTTATATAGATAAAAACCGTAATAACCCCAGCTATCATTGCAGCTAAGAAGAGACTTGTAAGTGTCAATCTAAAAAGCCAATGAAGCCACAAAGAGAGATAAAATTTACTCACGTACCTTCCCAAATTGATTTAGCATTGTGTAGTAATGTTCTAAAGTCATAAAACTTTTTTCAAATCTATAACGAATAATAAACTCAACAACTTTATCCTTAAACGCAGTGTCAACCTTTTCCACACGTCCATAATAAGCAAGTGAAATATTTTTACTTTTTTTCTGGGCAACTTTATCATAACTAATTGCAAGAATTTGTAGATACTTCCCTTCTTTAATTTCACCAAGATTTTCACTTAAAAGCGAAGCACCTGAAAGGTTTACAGCTTTGTATTGAAACAAGTCATTAAATTCAGGTACTTTTTTAACAATATCTAGTTCCACATAAAGCTTCTTCAAAAGGGTTAAGTTTTCCTTCCTTGCTACTTCATAACTAGAAATTTTATTTGTCAAATTTTTTAATCTATCTAAGGCGGAGTTCTTCATAACTTGCTCCTTTACTAAAAGTATATCAAAAAAAGGTATAATACTTTCATTAATTTACAGATATAAAGAGACATATGGACTACTTAAAAATACACCCCACAGCAGCACTTGAGGGTAAAATAAACATCTCTGGTGCGAAAAACGCTTCCCTTCCTTTAATTGCTATGACAATTCTTGCAAAAGAAGCTGTAAAGATAACAAACCTTCCTAATGTTGTTGACATTAAAACTCTATTAAAACTATTGGCAAATTTGGGTGCGAATTGTGATTTTTTTGATGATGGAGTGCTTGTAAACACATCTTCAATAAATGAAACAAAAGCTACATACGATATCGTGAAAACAATGCGTGCTTCTATCTTAGTTTTGGGCCCTATTCTTGCTCGTTTTGGACACTGTGAAGTTTCTCTACCTGGTGGATGTGCCATTGGACAGCGACCTATTGACTTGCATTTAAAAGCTCTCGAGCAAATGGGTGCCAAGATTGATATCAAAGCAGGTTATATTGAAGCTAGCACACCAAATGGGCTCAAAGGTTGTGAAATAATTTTTGATAAAATCACTGTTACTGGAACTGCAAATATAGTAATGGCTGCAGCACTAGCAAAAGGTGTTACAAGCATTACAAACGCAGCAAGAGAACCTGAAGTTGTACAACTGTGTGAAATTTTAAATAATAGTGGCGTAACTATCAAGGGTATTGGAACTGCTATTTTAGAGATTCATGGAACAGCTGGAGAATTGATAAACATTAAAGAATTTGCAGTTATCCCTGATAGAATTGAGGCTGGAACATATCTCTGTGCAGGTGCTATTACAAAGTCAGAATTAACACTCACCAATGTTGAACCAAAACATCTTGGCGCAGTACTGTCAAAACTTGAAGAGATGGGTAGTAGTTTCACCATTGCAAAAGACACTATTACAATTCACCCCTCAGATGAAATTAAAGCAGTCAAAATAATTACTCAAGAATATCCTGCTTTTCCTACAGATATGCAAGCACAATTTTTAGCACTAGCCACTCAAGCTAATGGGGTTTCAATAATAGAAGAAAAACTTTTCGAAAATAGATTTATGCATGTCAGCGAACTACAACGTATGGGTGCAGATATCACTCTCAATGGTCACACAGCAACAGTAAATGGTAAAACACAGCTAAGTGGCACAGATGTAATGGCAACAGATTTGCGAGCTTCTAGTGCTTTAGTTCTTGCTGGGCTGATTGCAAATGGGGAGACGAATGTCCACCGTATTTATCATCTTGATCGTGGTTATGATTCTTTAGAAAGTAAGCTTAAAAATGTTGGAGCGAAGATACAAAGGCTAAAGGAGTAAAACTCCCTAGTCTTTAAATACTATCATTTCATAAACGCTTTTTTTTGTAACGAGGGATTTATCAGGTGCCACAGAATGTGCACTTTTTGCGACTTGAACTTCATGACGAAGTGTTGCAATATCTTTTTCCATTTTGTCTATATTTTCTTTTAAATTTAAAATAATATCAACACCGGCAAGATTTACACCAAGTTCACGTGTCAAACGCAGTATAAGTTTAATCCTATCTATATCTCTTTGAGAATAGAGTCGAATACGTCCATTTGAACGTGAAGGGTTAACAAGGTTCTCCCTTTCATACTGTCGAAGTGTTTGTGGATGTATATCTAAGATCTTAGATACAATACTAATCAAATAGACTGGTTCATCATAATGGTGCATGATACTCTCCTCCTTTAAATTTTATACCGTTTTTGGTAATTTTTCTTTCATAACTTCAACAAGTTCAGAATCTAAATCTTCTACTTTTGGCAACACAATATTTGCTTTTAAGTAGAGATCACCTCTTACTTTCGTTTTACGATTCATCGCACCCATTTCTTTGACACGGAATCGCTGTCCATTTTTCGTATTTTTTGGTACTTTCAACTTGATCTCTTTTTCAAGCGTTTGAACGACAATAGTATCTCCAAATAGTGCTGCATATAAAGGAACATCAAAAGATTTGACTAAATTATCCCCTTCTCTTTCATACTCTGGGCTAGGTGCAACATGAATTCTTAAAAACAGGTCACCGACACGACCATTTTGCGCATGCCCTTTGCCTTTGACTCTCATTTTTTCGCCGTCTTTCACTCCAGCGGGAATTTTGATATCAAATCTGTCCCCATTGACTGCTACAGAATGAGAACCTCCAAGTACAGAAACACTAAAAGGAATGGTAACATCTGTTTCTATATCTAAGTTAGGTTCTTGATAGCGTTGTTGTCCGGAGCTAAAACCTCCGCCAAATCCAGATGATGCACCACCAAAGCCACCAAAGCCTCCTGCTGCACCACCACCGGAAAACATTTGTCTTAGTATTTCATCTAAATCAGCCTGTCCTCCTTGACTTTGTGAAAAGTCATGAAAGTTTTGACCACCAAACATAGCATCACCATATTGGTCATACTGCGCTTTTTTCTCTTTGTCGCTTAAAACTTCATAGGCTGCATTTATCTCTTTAAATTTTGCTTCAGCGCTCGCCTCTTTATTGATATCTGGATGATATTTTCTTGCTAATTTTCTGTATGCTTTTTTAATTTCGGATTCAGTTGCGTTTGGAGAAACTTCTAATGTTTCATATAATGATTTGCTCATATAGTTATCCTCTCTTTATAAAATTTATTCTTTGAGAGGATTATATCATATTAGTTGAGTGGATGTCAATCAAGGTGCGACAACCTTGATATGCTTAGTGTAAGAAGTGACGGATCCCAGAAAAGTATAAGCTCATACCAAATTCATTAGCAGCTGCTATAATTTCTTCATCACGGATAGAACCACCTGGCTCGATTACGTTTTTAACACCAGCTGCAGCTGCTGCATCTATAGAGTCACGAAATGGGAAAAATGCTTCAGAGGCTAAAGCTGCACCGCTAACATCAAGCCCCATCTCTTTGGCTTTTTTAAGTGCACATTGTGCAGCGTCAACACGACTTGTCATTCCCATACCTACAGCTACCATTGCAGAATTTTTTACATAAACGACACAGTTTGATTTTGTTAATGATGCTACTTTATATGCTATCTCTAAATCTTTCATGTCTTGGGGACTTGCTGCGTTTGAAGACATAAGTGTAGCGTTTTGCACTTCATCATTTTTCACTTTATCAGCATCTTGAAAAATAAATCCACCATCAATGTGTTTAAAATCTTTTTTATCATTAGCAAGAACGAGCTTATCGCTTCCCATTTCAAAAAGTTTGATACGTTTTTTTGCAGCAAAAACTTCTTGTGCCTCTTCCGTAATACGACCTGCAATGATAACTTCAATAAATATCTCATTCATTTTTTGAGCCATTGCTTTATCTACTGTACCATTGACTGCAACAACTCCACCAAATGCAGAAACAGGATCACACTTTAGTGCTTCCGTATAAGCCTCTAATAGTGTATCTTTAATAGCAAACCCACATGGATTCCCATGTTTAGAAATACAAACAGCATTATCATCACCAAACGCAGCAGCAATTTTTACAGCACCGTTTAAATCATTAAGGTTGTTGAAACTTGCTTCACCTTTGAGTGTTTTAAAATTATTTGAAAAATGTTTGTCAAATTCATATAAAGCACCTTTTTGGTGTGGGTTCTCACCATAACGTGTATTCATTACTTTATTTCCGACTACAAATTGTTTTTCACCGAAGCCTTCATTAAAACGTTCATTCATATAGTTTGCAATCATAGAATCATATGCTGCAGTATGCTCATACGCTTTTATCATAAAACCACGACGAAAATCTTTTGTATTTTTTTCATTTTCTATAGCATCTATTACTACATCATAGTCTTGTACATCAGTAACAATGATTACAGCATCAAAGTTTTTTGCAGCGGAGCGAACCATCGCAGGTCCACCAATATCTATATTTTCAATAATCTCATCAAAATCATCAGTTTTCTCAATAGTTTCTTTAAAAGGATAAAGGTTTACACACACCAAATCAATCGCCTCAACACCTAACTCTTGTGCTTGATCAAGATGTGATTTTTTATCACGGCGATGCAGTATTCCACCATGAACATAAGGATTTAAAGTTTTTACACGTCCTTCAAAACATTCAGGAAACTTCGTCACTTCATCAATTTCAATAGCCGCAACATCGCTATCTTTTAACAACTTATATGTTCCACCAGTTGAAATAATTTCATATCCGTTTTTCACTAAAGATTTACAAAAATCAACTACACCACTTTTATCACTCACACTTACTAATGCTCTTTTCATTTAGGCCTCATAAAAATAAATTGCGTTATTTTAGCTAAATAGAGTTTATAAGATGGTAAACTTTAAAAAATCAACTTATGAGAAAACAAATGAAGAAAAATATAGCAATACTTTGCTCAGGAGGTGATGTCTCCGGTATGAATCCAGCTCTCAAAAGATTTGTCGAGTATAGTTTACAAAACAATCTCACTCCTTATTTTGTTTACGATGGATATGAAGGTCTTATTGATAACAATATCAAAAAAACTAGCTACTGTGATGTCGCTGGAATTGTAAACCGTGGAGGTACAAAAATTGGTAGTGCAAGAAGTCAACGCTTTAGAGAAGCTAAATATAGAAAACAAGCTAAAGAAAATTTACACAAATTAAACATTAGTATGCTTGTCGTGCTAGGTGGGGACGGTTCTTTTCGCGGTTTACATCAGTTTTATTTAGAACATAAGATAAAATTTTGTGGTATTCCTTCTACCATTGACAATGACATCTCTGGGACTGATTATTGTTTGGGTATTGATACGGCTTTAAATATGATAAAACTCTCAATAGATGCAATCCGCGATACAGCTTCTTCTTTTAAAAGAGCTTTTATTATTGAAACTATGGGAAATAAATGTGGTTACTTGGCCTTAGTCTCTCATTTAACCTCTGGATCTGAATTATGCCTAATACCAGAAGTACCATACAATCTCAAAGATTACGAAGAGAAGTTTAAACATCAAATTAAAAATGGACGACGATATTTTATAGTTATTACCGCAGAGGGTATCAAACAAAATGCACAAGAGATAGCAAACTGGTTTGAAGATAAGATAGGGATAGAATCAAGAGTCAGTATTTTAGGACATTTACAACGTGGAGGTAATCCGAGTGTGAGAGATAGGCTTATGGCTCATGAGTTTATAACTTATGCAATTGATGGTTTGTTAAAAAATATAAATGAAACTATAGTGTGTTATTCAGAGAGTGGTTTTAATTATAAAGAAATTGATGCAGTTGTAAACACACCACACCAATTAAATCAAGAACTTATAAGTTTTATAAGTTCTTAAACGCAGTAGTGACTAAAAGTCACCTTTAGCTGCACGTGCAGGGATTTCTTCCATTGCAGTTTTCACTTGAGTTGCTAGTTTTAACATCTCTGGAGGTAATGGGTAACCACCATGGATAGCAAGTGTTAAATCCATAGTAATCAAGTATCTTTTTCCATTCCCGTATTCTACCAACATAATTCTACATGGCATAAATCCACCAAAATAACGAGAGTGATTTAAGAATTTTTTAGCGATATAAAGGCTACACATTGAAAGGTTTTCAACATATTTAACTTCATTTGGTTTTGCATCTGGAATAGTGAACATTTTAGTATCACCAGTTACACGCATATTATACTCTTCAGCTAATGCTTTGATTGACTCAACAACATCTTCATTTGAAACATCTTCACTTACTTCGTACTCATTCATCATAGCACGTGCAGGATCACCATTTTTCATCACTTCAGTAAACATATCATCATATGCTTTCATCGCACCATCATCAAGCTTATGTTGACCTGTCACTGCAGTCCAACCCATATGCATTGTTGAACAACCTGAAACCAACATCATAACACCCGCTGCAAGTACTGCAGTAATTAAATTCTTAACCATCCATTTTCCTTTAAGTTTTAAATTGGAGTAATGATTATACTATCATAATTATTAAAGTATATTTATTTTTTAGATTAGATTTTTGTATCACAATTATATAATATTCTTATAAGTCTTGCTCTATCACACGTGCGAATGTATTAAAGTAATTATCTTGTAATTTTGTGATACTCATATTTACATCATTAATCCTAATACTATCCCCACCAACAGTACCGATCTTCTCTATAGACATAGACTCATCTAGCATTGCCTCAAAAGCTTCACAGTTTTCAGGTTTCACTTCTATAATAGCACGACTCATACTTTCAGAGAAAATATCTCTATCATCAGCAACACTCATTTCAACATCACAACCAAGTCCACTTGTCGCAGCCATTTTAGCTAATGCAATAGCTACACCACCACTACTTGCATCTTTTGCACACTCTAAAAGATGTTTTTTGTTTCCTTCAATGACTAAGTCCCAAAGGGCAAGTTCTTGTTTGTAATCAATCTCTGGCATTTCACCAGCCACTGTGTCATAAAGCTCTTTCATATATAAAGAACCACCAAACTCAGATTTTGATTCACCTACCAAATAAAGAGCATTTCCCTTATTTTGAAAACTTGACATTAAAACATTGTTTTCATCATCATTCACACCAACAGTTGCAATTGAAGGCGTTGGAAAAACAGAAACACCATTTGTTTCATTATAAAGAGAAACATTTCCACCAATGACAGGAGTCGTAAGGGCTGCACAAGCTTCTTTAATTCCTAAACAACCCTCACCAAATTGCCACATTACTTCAGGGTTTTCAGGATTTCCATAATTTAGACAATCTGTAATCGCTAAAGGTCTAGCTCCACTCATAGCAACATTACGCCCAGATTCTACAACTGCAGCCGCTCCACCCATTTTAGGGTCAATATAACAGTATCTTACATTACAGTCAGCACTCATAGCAAGTGCTTTTTTATTTTCTTTGACACGAATAACAGAAGCGTCAAGCATTCCGCCATTTTTTATAGTGTTAGTTTGTACCATTGAATCATATTGTGTATAAATCCAAGATTTATCTACAACTTCCATAGATTTTGTTAATGTCTCAAAAGCTTCTTGATTTGAAACTCTGTCAAAATCATCAATGCTAACTTTATGTATGCCATCTAAATAAGCAGGTTTTTTCATAGGACGATTCAGTTCTGGTGCTTCTTCACTCACAGGATCTACTGGAACCTCAGCACACTTCTCACCATGCCAAAAGAGTTCCATATTTCCAGTGTTAGTTACTTCACCAACAACAGCAGCATCCAAGTCCCATTTTTCAAAAATATCTATGATTGCCTGTTCTGAACCTTTTTTTGCACAAAGGAGCATACGTTCTTGAGACTCACTTAGCATAAAATCGTATGGTGTCATATTTTCCTCACGAGCAGGAACTTTGTCAAGGTGCATAATCATCCCAGAGCCGGAACGACCTGCCATTTCAAACGCAGAAGATGTAAGACCCGCAGCACCCATATCTTGAATACCAATAACATGGTCAGTTTTAAAAAGCTCTAAACATGCTTCAAGTAAAAGCTTTTCAGTAAATGGATCACCAACTTGAACAGTAGGACGAAGAGATTTACTCTCTTCTGTAAAACTATCAGAACTCATAACAGCCCCACCAAGACCATCACGACCAGTTTTTGCACCTACATACATTACAGGGTTTCCAGTTCCCTCTGCTTTACCATAAAAGATTTCATCACTTTTAGCAATACCTAAAGTAAAAGCATTAACAAGAATATTTCCATTATAACATTCGTCAAAACTTGTTTCGCCACCGATAGTAGGAACTCCCATACAGTTACCATAACCACCGATACCTTCAGTTACACCACGTACCAAATAACGTTGGTGTTTAGAGATATCATCTTTGTTTAAAACATTTCCAAAACGCAGTGCATTTAAGTTTGCAACAGGACGGGCACCCATTGTAAAAACATCACGCATTATTCCACCAACACCAGTTGCAGCACCTTGATAAGGCTCTATAAAACTTGGGTGATTGTGTGATTCCATTTTAAATACAGCAGCATACCCATCACCGATGTCAATAACACCAGCATTTTCTCCTGGACCTTGAATAACCCAAGGAGCTTTTGTTGGAAAACCTTTTAAATGTATTTTAGATGATTTATAAGAACAATGTTCACTCCACATAGCTGAAAAAATACCTAACTCAACTAAGTTTGGCTCACGATTCAAAATCTCTTTTATATGTTTATAATCTTCTTGAGAAAGTTTATGGTTTGCTAACTGTTCATCAATGTTTTCTAATTGTTGGCTCACGGGTGTATCCTAAAAATTGGTTTTTAAAGAGGGATTATATCAAATAAGTGGTAAAAGTTGTTTGAATGACTATATTTT
>NZ_JALSKT010000082.1 GCF_026988655.1 Sulfurimonas sp.
TATATTTTTTTTCAATGAAAAAATATTTTTATACTCTATCAATTCTATTTCATACTCTTTTACTGCGTTTGGAAGTTTTACCTTAAAATCATCCCCTACTTCTTTACCTAACATCGCCTTAGCTAAAGGAGAATGAATCGTGATAAGTCCATTTTCTGGTTCACTCTCAAGTACACCACAAATCGTATATCTTTCTTCTTCATCAGTTTCTAAGTTTAGCAGACTGACTGTACTTCCAAAAGAGACACGAGAGTGTTCATGTAGAGAAGGATCAATGATTTTCGAGTTTTGTATCATTTTATTCAGATAAAAAAGTCGTTTATCAATGAAACGCAGCTTTTCTTTGGCAGCTTGATAGTCAGCATTTTCACTTCTATCCCCCAAAGCTGCTGCTGTTAATTTTTCATGAGCAACTTTTGGTTTTTCTTTTTCTAAAAGGTACTTAAACTCTTCTATAAGTTTATCGTACCCTTCTATACTCATTGGTTCAATCATAAAATTTTAATGATGATAACCTAAAATGTAATAGGTCTCTTTTTTTGGAAGTTTTTCAACTTTTATTTTAAATTTCTCACTAAAATGTTGTACTTTTTCATGGGCTTCCTCAGCTAACTCTGGAGTGACTGCCTCGATTTTTATTTTAAAATAGTTTTTAGAATTTGAGAGTGCTACATAGCCATTGTTTACTTTTAAGTGATCATTTAAGTCCATAATGTGTTTTTGAATTTTCTCATACCCCGAAGTATTTTCTTGTATCTCTTTGAGTTGTTTTACCAAAGCTTCATTTGGTGCATATCCTAACTGTATCAGCATTGCTTCATCTTGCATATATCCGTCCTTTTTAGTTTGTGCAAAAATAATAACAGTTTTTTGTAAATATTCAGTATGTATTTATCTATAGAGACTATAATTACAAAATAAACATGATATTTGTATATCAATCACAAAAAGAGAGAAAAAATGACTGAAGAAATGCTCAAAAAAATAAAACAACTTCCACCACTTCCAGAATCTGCAATGCAGATCGAAGAGGTTTATAAAGACCCAGATAGTACTTTTAATGATATGGCAAAGATTTTAGAAACAGATCCTCTTTTGACTGCAGATATTTTAAAGGCAGCAAATTCGCCTCTATATGGTTTTTCAAGAGAAATAAATGCCATCAGTCAAGCTGTAGGTTTATTTGGAATGGGAACAGTTCGTGGTTTTGCACTTGCAAGTATCGTAAAGAAAAGTTTTTCACTTGACTTATCTCCTTATGGTATAACAAATGATATGTTCTCAGATTTATCCAAAAAGCAGCATGCTCTTGTGACTTCTTGGTGTATTAGAAAAGAGAACAGACTTCTTGGTGTTTTATCTCCTGCTGCATTTTTAGTTGAAATTGGAAAAGTTCTTATTGCACAACAAATTATGTCTGAAAAAAAAGAAGAAGAGTTCCGTGACGCACTCCAAGAACTTCAAGATGTTGAAGCTGCAGAAAGAGAAGTTATAGGCGCTGATACTCCAGAAGTTAGTGCAACAATCTTTTCTCAATGGAAATTTGAAGACAACTTAGTCGACGTGCTAAGAAACTGTCAAAATCCTGATGATGCAACAGAGGAAGATAGAAAAGCTGCCCAAATTCTTAATGTGGTTAGAGTAGCAGTTCCTATTAATGGCGTTGTAACTGATGCAAGTATTAAAGCGGCTAAAGAACTTATTGAAAAATTTGGTCTTGATTTAGAAAGCTTTGAAACGGCCATAGAAAATATAAAATAAAGATACAAATATATTGAAATCTCTACTTATCCGACTCACTCATGGCTTGAGTGAGCAAGACATTTTACCTGATGAACTTCCATTTGTGAAAGAGTGGCTTGCTAAAAAATACCTTACCAAAAAACATAATATCTATAAATTCAACTCCAAATATCGTGCTGGAACACTTGGTCTTGTTCAAAAGGGAACAGCCTATCTTCACGTAATTGGAGAAAACATCAAAGACCTATTTATTAGTGAAAACAGTCTTGGCGTGGCAACAGAGGGCGATCTTGTCATAGTCAAGCGTCTTTTAGGGCATCGTGGTCCACCGAGTGCTAAAGTTGTTGAAATTGTCGGACGTGCACAAACGTATAGTGTCGCTTATATAATTTTAAAAGAGGGAAAAAAGTCTTTAGTTGAACTAAAAACTGAGTACCCCATAGGCGCAGAAATGTCCGCCAAAGAGTTAGAAGCTTATGAAGTTGGAGATCTTTTTAAGGTTGATAATCTAGAAAATAAAATTTTAGAAAAAATTGGCAATATTAAAGATCCTCAATCTGATGAAAAAATTGTCTTATCTCAATTTAATAAGCATGATGATTTTGATGAAGAGGTACTAAAAATTGCTCAATCATTTCCAAATGTAGATGCTAGAAAATATCCAAAAAGAAAAGATTTACGTGATTTGACTTTTTGTACTATTGACCCTGTTACGGCAAAAGATTTCGATGATGCTATCTACTGGGATGATAAAAATAGTATCTTATATGTTGCTATCGCTGATGTTAGCGAATATGTAAAACCTTTTGGTGCATTAGATGATGAAGCGATATATAGAAGTTTTTCTATCTATTTACCTCATCGTTCTATTCCTATGCTTCCTCGTCAGCTTAGTGAAACACTCTGTTCCCTTCAACCACATACAGATAGACTCGCTTATGTTTTTGAAATAAAACTCGACTTAGAAAGTTTAAAGGTTGTTCATTCTGATGTTTACGAAGCACTGATGCACTCGGATAGAAGATTTAATTATGAAGAAATCGATCTCTTTTTTGAGAATAAACTGCAAGCAAAAACAAAAGAAGAACAAGAGATATTTGCTTGGATTAAGAAGCTACGAATAGTGACAGATAGATTGAAAAAACAACGATTACAAGAGGGTTTTGATTTTCATTCTACTGAAATTCAAATGACACTCGATGAAGATACAAATCTTGTTGCTACTACTGTTTCACAAGAGACACCATCCCATGCCCTTATTGAAGATTGTATGCTTTTAGCAAACAAAGAAGCGGCTAAACGCTATAAGCGTGGTTTATTTAGAATTCATGAAGCACCAAGCCAAGCAAAGCTCCAAACACTTTATCAAGAGCTTGCCGGAATTGGTATGCATATAGATATAAAGAGTACTATCAAAGAGACGATAAATGAGATACAAAAACAGGCTAAAGATATGGGTATAGTATCTGAAGTTGATACACTCATCATCCAATCACAAATGCAAGCACGATATTCTCCTATCAATCTTGGACACTTTGGTTTAGGATTTGAAGAGTATACTCACTTTACATCGCCTATACGAAGATACAGTGACCTCATCGTCCACAGACTGTTAAAAGCAATCAAGCGAGGGGATACAGAGGAGCAATCCTATGTGCTAAGAAATATAGAATCCCTTAGTATGGCTATAAGTGAAAAAGAGCGTGAAGCGAGTATTATAGAGTCTGAATATAAAGCTAGAAAATATGCAAGATGGGCACAACAAAATCTAGGTAAAGAGTTCAAAGCACGTATCACTGCAACAGATCCTGAACTCAAAGCAGAGTTGCACGATGAAATTATGGGAGCAAGACTCTATTTTGTCAATGGCGCAGATGTTTCACTTTTTGATGATGTTATTGTTCGTTTTGACAAAGTCAATCTTGCTAGAGCAAGAATATATGCCTCAGTAGTAAAGAAGATAGAGAACTAAATGTATAAAAATGAGTTTGACAAACATATTCAAAACAGAAGCGTCTCAAATAGTTTTGTCTTTTTTGGTGAAAGCAGTTTTCTTATAGATATGTACACGAAGATGATGACAAATATTGAAGATGCCAATATTTTAAATTATTATTATGATGAATATGATTTTAACTCAGCAAAAGCACATCTTTCTCAGGGTTCTCTTTTTGGGGACAGAAATATCCTCATAATAAAAAGTGAAAAAAAAGTTCCAAAAAAAGAACTCGATACTCTTTTAGAGTTATGCAACAAAAATAGTGATAATATTTTTGTTTATGCTTATTATGGTTCAGACCATAAAAGTTATAACAATAAAAAAACCTTCGCCAAATCAAATGTGATGAGCGTACGTTTTTTTCATCCAAAAGAGCATGAAGCACAAAATCTTATACTCCAAATTGCCCAAGAAAAAAATGTCAATATAGACAAATACACAATCGGGCATCTTTTAAAACTCCATAACGGTGATGTTGCCCTTGCTAGTAACGAGATAGATAAATTTCGTGTTTATGATAGAGCCATCACAACTAAAGATGTAGACAACCTAGTCTATGGACTCGCAAGCATCAACCTTGATGATTTCATCAAAAATCTCTTAGCAAAAAAAGACTTTACAAATGACTTGCAAAACATCCTAGAACATGGTGAAGATGAGATCCGAATACTCGGAGCTATTACAGCTTACATTACACAGCTTTATATGATAAACATTTATATAAGAGTAAATGGTGCTCCAAACGCAGTAGATATACTTGGGTACCCTGCTCCAGGTTTTGTGATGGAACAAAAAGCAGCAATTGCTTTAAAGTTTAAACCTGCGACCTATTTCAAGCTACATGAATTGTTACTCACAAGTGAATTACAAATGAAAAGATCACATACAGATAAGAGTGCCATTTTACTTTCAATCTTAATTAGATTACAAAAACTAATTTAACAAACTAATTTTAAATATTTTTATCATATAATTCATTTATGAATAATTATACTAATTTATTAAGAGAACATCATTTAAAAGCAACACCGCAGAGATTAGAGATTGCTAATGCTCTTGCAAAATATGGGCATATGAACATTGATAAGCTCTATGCGATAATGCTTCAAAAATTCAGCTCAATTTCATTGGCTACTATTTATAAAAATATCAATTTAATGGTTGAAAATGCTTTTATACAAGAGGTGAAAATTCCTTCAGAAAAATCAGTTTATGAACTCTCAAAAGCATCACATTCACACCTTGTTTGTAGTAACTGTGGAGAAATTGAAGATATCCACTTAGACTTATCACCTGTTTCAAACGCAGCTGCACAAAGTTCCCATTTTCAGATAAACAAAGTCGACTTGGTATTATCAGGAATTTGTCAAAAGTGTCAATAACTTTAACATCCCCTCAGAAGAATTCTTGTATAATCACATATTAATTTTTCCAAGAAGGAATCCCTATGCGTGGTTATAAAATTTTTGCTGGTTCTGCCAGTGTTGATTTTGCGAGTGAAGTTTGTAATATTTTAGATGTTCCATTAGCTAAAGCTGATGTTAAAAAGTTTAGTGATGGTGAAATCTCTGTCCAGATTGCCGAATCAGTACGTGGCCGTGATGTATTTATCATCCAATCAACTGGTGCTCCATCAAATGACAATTTAATGGAACTTCTTATCATGACAGATGCTCTCAAACGCAGTTCTGCATCAAGTATCACTGCTGTTGTTCCTTACTATGGATATGCTCGACAAGACCGTAAAGCTGCTCCTCGTGTTCCAATTACTGCCAAACTTGTTGCAAACCTTTATGAGACTGCTGGAATTGACCGTGTTGTAACAATTGATCTTCATGCTGGACAAATTCAAGGTTTCTTTGATATTCCCGTAGATAATCTTTATGGTTCTGTAACATTTGAGCACTACATCAAAAGTAAAAATCTTAAAAACCCAATCATAGCAAGTCCAGATATTGGTGGAGTTGCTAGAGCACGTTACTTTGCTAAACGTATGGGCTTAGAGATGGTTATCGTTGATAAACGTCGTGAAAAAGCGAATGAATCAGAAGTTATGGGGATTATCGGTGATGTTGAAGGTAAAGATGTCATCATGATTGATGATATGGTAGACACTGCAGGAACTATGGTTAAAGCAGCAACTGCCCTTAAAAACAAAGGTGCAACTTCGGTTATTGCCTGTGCTACACATGGTGTTTTAAGTGGAAATGCATATGAAAATCTTTCTAACGGTGAACTTGATGAACTCATCATTACAAATACCCTCAATACAAAAGAGCATAATAAAATAAAAGTACTAACAGTAGCTCCACTTTTCGCTGAAGTAATCCGTAGAGTTTACCACAACGAAAGTGTAAATAGCCTGTTCGCATAATAGAGGATACACTTGAAAAACATTAGAAACTTCTCAATCATTGCTCATATAGACCATGGAAAGAGTACATTAGCCGATAGAATCATTCAAGAGTGTGGTTCCGTAAGTGAACGCGAAATGTCAACTCAAATGATGGATACAATGGACATCGAACAAGAGCGTGGTATTACTATTAAAGCGCAATCAGTTCGACTTGATTATGTCAAAGATGGTGAACACTATATTCTTAATCTTATAGACACACCGGGACATGTTGACTTTTCTTATGAAGTAAGTAAATCTTTAGCTTCTTCAGATGGTGCATTACTTATCGTTGATGCAGCTCAAGGAGTCGAAGCACAAACAATAGCAAACGTCTACCTTGCTCTTGATAATGACCTTGAACTTATTCCAGTGATAAATAAGATAGATTTACCCGCAGCAGAGCCTGAACGTGTAGCTGAAGAGATAGAAGAGGCTATTGGTATTGACGCAACGGATGCTTGTCTTGTATCGGCAAAAACCGGTGAGGGGATAAGAAACCTGATAGATGCCATAGTAGATAGAATCCCGGCTCCTGTTGGAGATCCTGAGGCTACTACAAAGGCGATTATTTATGATTCTTGGTTTGATGCTTATCTTGGTGCCTTAGCACTGGTTCGTGTTTTTGATGGAAAAATCTCAAAAGGGCAAAACATCAAACTTATGAGTAATGGAGAAGAACATCAAGTTTTAGACTTAATGTATCCACATCCTATGAAAAAAATCAAAACTAAAGCTATAGAGTGTGGTGAGATAGGTATCGTTGTTCTTGGTCTTAAAGAAGTCGCTGCTATTAATGTTGGTGATACTCTTACAGATATGAAGAATCCTGCATCAGAACCTGTTGGAACATATGAGCCTGCAAAACCATTTGTGTTTGCTGGAATCTTTCCAATTGACACAGATAAGTTTGAAGATCTTCGTGATGCACTAGACAAACTAAAGCTCAATGACTCTTCTCTTTCTTATGAACCCGAAACATCAGTTGCACTTGGCTTTGGCTTTCGTGTGGGATTTCTAGGAATGCTTCATATGGAAGTCGTAAAAGAGAGGCTTGAGAGAGAATTCAATCTTAATCTTATCGCATCAGCTCCTTCAGTTATTTATAATGTATACTTAAATAATGGTGAGTTTGTTAATGTCCAAAATCCTTCAGAACTTCCAGAAGTCAATAAGATTGACAGAATAGAAGAACCTTATGTAAGAGCTACCGTTATCACGCCTAGTGAGTATGTGGGAAATATTATTACACTTCTTGTAAACAAACGTGGAACGCAAACGAAAATGACTTACTTAAATGAAGATAGAGTAATGCTTGAATATGAAGTGCCAATGAATGAGATAGTTATGGATTTTTATGACACTCTCAAGTCAATTTCAAAAGGGTATGCTTCATTTGATTATGAGCCTATCGGATTTAAAGTAGGCGACCTCGTGAAACTTGACATCAAAGTAGCGGGAGAGGCAGTAGATGCTCTCAGCGTTGTAGTACCTCGTACACAAGCGCTTTCTCGTGGTCGTATTTTAGTGAAAAATATGAAAGAGCAAATTCCTAGACAACTTTTTGAAGTCGCTGTTCAAGCCTCTTTAGGCTCACAGATTATAGCTCGTGAAACCGTAAAGTCTATGGGTAAAAATGTTACTGCGAAATGTTATGGTGGTGATATTACACGAAAAAGAAAACTCCTAGAGAAACAAAAAGCTGGTAAAAAACGTATGAAGTCCATAGGAAAAGTACAACTTCCACAAGAGGCCTTTATGTCTGTTCTTAAAATGGACTAAACGCAGCTACAATGAAATGTCTACTGTGTAAGAATTATTCTCTTACACATATTTGTTCCAACTGTCAGGAACTCTTCCTGACACCATCCATCTACCATCGACTCCTTCCTAATGGCACACAGGTCATCTCTTTTTACAAATACGAAGATATTAAAGAACTGCTCTTTAGCAAACATACTGACCTAGGTTTTTATATCTATACTATCTTGGCTAAATGTAGTTTTGCAAAGTTTGCAAATACGTTTAACACAAAAGAGCAATATGTCTCTATTGGTATAGATGATAATATAAAAAGTGGCTATTCGCACACGGCTATACTCAATAAACATCTACAAAGTTACAGTATAGAACCCCTTTTTAACAAGCTTCGAGCAACAAACTCTCTCTCATATTCTGGACAAAGCAGACTCTTTCGAGAAGAGAACCCTAGAAACTTTAAACTCAATAATTTTAAACGCAGTAATGTGATATTGGTAGATGATATTGTTACAACAGGAACAACTCTAACACAAGCTATAGAAGTACTGCACAAAGCGGACAAAAAAGTTACCTTTTGCCTCACACTTTGTGATGTAAATAATAAATAACTTAGAAAAAACTTTTCAAAAGTTTTTGTGCTTCTTTTTCAAGACCTTTAGTATTTTGTTTCTTAAGTAGTTTTATTGCCTCTCTTTGGATAAGCTTGTTGGCATCTATGATTACTTTAGGAGAGTCAATATTTCCTTTTAGTTTGACACGTAAAGGATTACCATTTGCATTTATATCTATTGTAGAATTGATCTGTTTTTTCAGAGTATTTATTTTTGTATTTTTTGTTTTAATGGAAGATTTATTCGAATGTAAATCTAAGGATGCCATAATATTTTCTTTCTCAATATCTGCATTGATATCTCCATCAAATTTTTCAATATAAAGATCTGTTTGTGCATATTTTTTTGCTGCATCAAGCACTTGATTTTTTGTAAAAGTTCCATGCTTTAAGAAACCTGTAAATTTTCCTTTTGACTTTTCTAAATTATAATCTAAATCAGCATCAAGTTCTGCTTTAAAGATTTTAGGATACATCAACATATCCAAAATCTTTAAGGTTTGTAAAGAGTTTAAGTCTGCATGAAAATCATCATTGTGTAATTTTGCATCAAGTTTTCCACCAGCAACATTAGAATGTGCTGTAAAGTCTAGATCTTTCGTTTTGGAAAGTTCTCCATTTGCGACTATAGAACCTTTAAGATGTCTATTTGTAACAAAATAGAGCTTGTCTAGATTATGAACTTTTACCTTGTAGTCGCTCTTTAGTGAAGCATCCTTAATGTTAAATCTAGCTTTATTAACATCAAGGTTTGCAAGTGTCGAGATAAAGTTCAACTTCGTATCAACGATGTTTTTGTTTAAAGTCGTTAAGGTTACTGCGCTGAAAGTAGTTTTTGGCATTGTAGAGTTAAATTCATATGCTTTTGTAATATACTTTGAATCAACTAAGCCCTTGTATACTTTTGTTTTTACCGTTCCTGCTAAAGCTGGCATAGCTGCGTTTGAAATAGCCACATCCATATCAAACAAAGCATCTGCAAAATGTGGTTGCTTCACCATATAAAGTGCATCTTCTAATTTCAAACCTCGTACCTTAGCTACAACACTTTTTGGTGTAAAGTTTTTTAATACCACTGCAAAACTACTATCTGAACTTGCAATATCAGTTGTACCAGTAATATCTAATTTTTCTTTGCTTCCCTGTACTTTACCCTCTAAACGCAGTGCTCCCCTGACATCAGCTCCAGTGAGTGGTTTTAACACTGCAAGCTCTTTTACATTCACACTATAATTCAGCTTTAATTTGAGTGGATCTGGAATGATAAGACCCTTTGATTTAAGTTTTGCAAGGTTAGAGTTTAACAAGTAGGTATAACTCACATCATCACCTTTTAACCTTGCATCAAGATTCATCGCAAACGCAGTCTTTGGAATCGTAATATTAAAATCATTTTTCATAACCTTAGAATTAAGGGCACCGTCTATTGTAGCTAATACAATATTTCCATCAAGTTGATGTGGCGTGATATTTTTAAAATTTATATCAAGATTAATTTTTGCTTTTGCATACTCTTTTTGGTTTAGCATATAAAGCAAATCGCTCAAATCTGCTGCATCAACTTTAGCAATAATCGAGCTTGGATTGAACTGTGTCAATATAACATGGTATTTGGTATCACTTTTAGCTATATCACTTTCACCATCGATATTAATAAGGTTCATATCGCCTACAACTTTACCATGCGTGTGAAAAGAGCCCTTGAGCTGCGTTTGCGTTAGAGTCTCTAAAGTATTTAACTCTTCTAGCCTTACATTATATGTAAGATCAAAACTTTGAGAAAATAAAGAGTAAGTCCCTTTTGCAGTTATTGTATTGTTTTTGTTTAACTCTAATACAATTTCAAAATTATCTGTATTTAACTGAAATTTTTCAACTCTTGTATCAAGCTGCGTTTGAACACGAATTTTTGATTCTAAAATAGGTTTTACCATACTGTTGCCTATGCTTGTAAAGACAAGAATATATGCAACAAAAACTATACTAACAATAACCCCTAATAACCAAATAAGATATTTCATCAATGTTCTCCTTCGTAATTTGTTTATAATAATACTAGTTTATTCGTAACCATTCAGCACCCAACCCCAACAGGAGTGTAAGCTTTTCCATCTAAAGCACTTTTAAGTCCCTGTAGAACAGCAATATTATTCTTTTTCATGGTAGAGATGTAACTTCTAATCCTGCAGA
>NZ_JALSKT010000083.1 GCF_026988655.1 Sulfurimonas sp.
TTAGAGTTTGGTGGACACAAACCGGCACGTTCAACCGTTGCAGTAAAAACATTACCAAAAAATGCACTTGTAGAAATTGATGCTGTCGCTTTGGTGGCAAACTACTCTTTTTAAACTTTCTTTCTTTTTTATTTACTCATAATATCATTCAAAAGTGATATATTAAGAAAAAAATGAGAGTTAATTAAGAATTAAACAAAACTTAAAGCTTAAAAGGGTATAATTCCGGACTTTTTGTAGAAATACAACCTAAAAATATTCAAGGACCATAGATGTACGCAATTATTAAAAATGGTGGTAAGCAGTATAAAGTTCAAGAGGGTGATGTTCTTTCATTAGATAAATTATCTTTAGAACCTGAATCTACTATCGAAATCAAAGAAGTTCTAGCTGTGAATGCTGGTGAGCTTAAAATGGGCACTCCATTCGTAGAAGGTGCAATCGTGACTGCTGAAGTTATTAGTGAAGGTCGTGATAAAAAAGTTATTACTTTCAAAAAACGTCGTCGTAAAGATAGTAAAGTAAAACGTGGTTTCAGAAGAGATCATACTCGTGTTCGTATCACGAAAATAGCTGCATAAGCTAAAATAATTTAAGGAGAATAGTATGGCACATAAGAAAGGTCAAGGTAGTACACAGAATAATCGTGACTCAGCTGGTAGAAGACTTGGTGTTAAAAAATTTGGCGGAGAAGCTGTTGTAGCTGGTAATATTATTATTCGTCAAAGAGGAACAAAAGTTCATCCAGGTAAAAATGTAGGTATGGGAAAAGACCATACACTTTTCGCTTTAATTGATGGTGTTGTAGCGTTTGAAAGAAAAGATAAAAAACGTCAACAAGTTTCAATTATAGCAGCTGCGTAATTTTACAAATATTTGGGCTTGTCCCAAATGTTTTCTTCATTTAGGTCAAACCTAAACTTTTAAAAATATTTAACAATTTACTTATTATTGTCAATAGTAAATTTTTCAATATTTTATGTTTAAAAATTATTTTTAGTTTTGTTACTTTTGAAAAGTTACAAAGTCTGATTAACCTTGATTATTGAGATGTACTCAAAAATCTACTATAAGGAGCTCACTTGTTTACAGACAGTGTCGAATTAACAGTTTCATCTGGAAAAGGTGGACAAGGATGTGTTGCGTTTCGTCGTGAAAAATTTGTACTCAATGGTGGTCCAAATGGTGGTGATGGTGGAAAAGGTGGAGACATCTGGTTTAAGTGTGATAATAATACACACACACTATCTCATTTTCAAAGAAAAATGCATATAAAAGCAGACGGTGGCCGTCAGGGTGAAGGATCAAATTGTACTGGAAAGTCTGGCGCTAAAAAAATTATTATTGTTCCCCCTGGAACACAGATAATAGACCAAGAAACGGGTGAAGTACTTTTTGATATGCTTAAAGATGGTCAAGAAGAAAAATTTTTACAAGGCGGTAAAGGTGGACTTGGAAATACACATTTTAAATCACCTACAAATCAAAGACCGACATATGCTCAACCTGGTGAAAAAGGTGAAACACGTCGTATAAAACTTGATTTAAAGCTTATTGCTGATGTTGGTTTGGTTGGTTTTCCTAATGTTGGAAAATCTACACTTATCTCTACGGTCTCCAATGCAAGACCAGAAATTGCTAATTATGAATTTACTACGCTAACACCAAAGTTAGGACAAGTGAATATTGGTGATTATGAGTCTTTTGTTATGGCAGATATTCCTGGAATTATCGGTGGAGCACATGAAGGTAAAGGACTTGGAATTCAGTTTCTTCGTCATATTGAAAGAACAAAAACACTTCTGTTTATGATTGATCTTGCTTCATACAGAGATATGAAAGAGCAGATAGAAACACTTAAAAATGAAGTCGCTTCTTTTTCAGACAAGCTTGCAACATCGAGATATGCTATTGCTCTTACAAGAACAGATATTGTTCCCCATGAAGAGATAAATGAAAAAATAAATGAGTTTATTACTCTACTTGATCTTGAACCAAGCAAGGGAAGTGAATTTGACTTTGATAAAGAACTTCCTTATTTTATACAAGAAAGTGCAGATATGAGTTTAGGCTATGATATTGAAAAACCTTACTTTATAGCTCCAATTTCATCAGCGATCAATAAAAATATTGAACCAATAAAATATGCTTTATTTAATTTAGTTCACGAATCAAGAAAGTAAAATATGCGTGTTGTTGTTAAAGTTGGAAGTGCAGTTTTAACTCAAGACAATGAAATAGCACTTAAGAGAATGCAATCTTTGGTGGATTTTATCTCGCAATTAAGAGATAAGCATGAAGTTATCTTAGTTTCATCAGGTGCTGTAGCTGGTGGTTATACAAAAATTCAACTAGATCGTAGTATATTGGCGAACAAGCAGGCTTTAGCAGCAATAGGACAACCTGTTTTGATGAACAAATATATAAAAAAATTTGCTCAACATAATATAGTAACAGCACAAGTGTTAGTTACAGCTGCTAATTTAAATAAAAGTGATGATGTTAAACGTGTAAAAGCGACAGTAGAGACACTTTTAAAAAATAATGTAATCCCTATTGTTAATGAAAATGATGCAACTGCAACAGATGAGCTTGAAGTTGGTGATAATGATCAACTCTCCGCTTATATAACTAAAAATACAGATTCAGATATATTAATAATACTTTCTGATATTGATGCTTATTATGATAAAGATCCTAGAGAACATTTGGATGCAAAAGCTTTAAAAATAGTAAATCATATCAAATCCTCAGAACTACAAAAAGCTGTGACTCCAAACAATCTTTTTGCCACAGGTGGTATAGTGACAAAATTAAAAGCTGCTGCTTATCTTCTTAAAGCAGATAAAGATGTGTTTTTAGCAAGTGGTTTTGATTTGAGTGATGTAAAGAGTTTTATGTTAGATGGTATCCATAAAGGCGGTACTCTTTTTACTACAAAAGGTTGGAAGAAATGAATGTAATATTTATGGGAACACCTGTGTATGCGCAAAAGATATTGCAAACACTGATACAAATGAAAGATATTGATGTAGTTGCAGTATATACACAACCGGATAAGCCAGTGGGGAGAAAAAAAGTCATGACTCCTCCTGCAGTAAAAATTACCGCACTTGATTATAACATCCCTGTAGCACAACCATCTCGTTTACGGGATGAAGAAGTTATTAAAGATATTTTGAAAATAGCGTGTGATTATATTATAGTCGCTGCATATGGTCAAATATTGCCACGAGAAATACTTGACCATGCACCGTGTATTAATTTACATGCCTCTATTCTTCCTCAGTATCGTGGAGCAAGTCCAATTCAGCAAACATTATTACATGGTGACAAAGAGACCGGTGTAACTGCTATGCTAATGGAAGAGGGACTTGATACTGGTGATATATTAAAAATAGAAAAAATCAGCGTTGAACCTGATGAGATGCTTGTATCATTGTTTGAAAAGCTTACAAATATTGCTGCTGCGCTTACCATAGACGTTTTAGAAAATTTTGATGCTTTAACACCTATAAAGCAAGATGATACACAAGCTAGTTACTGTAAAAAAATTACAAAAGCTGATGGTGAAATTAAACTAGATCACGCGGTAGAAATTTATAATAAATATAGGGCTTTTACTCCATGGCCTGGTATATATCTTCCTAGTGGTTTAAAACTCAAAGATATAAAAATTGACAATAGTGATACTCCTCATGAAAAGTGTGGTGAAATACTTGAAAAAGATAAAGAAAGTATAGTTATAGCTTGCAAAGTCGGTTCATTGCGAATATATAAAGTTCAGCCACAATCAAAAAAGGAGATGGATATTCTCTCTTACATAAATGGTAAAAGATTAGAGATTGAAGATATTATCTCTTAAATCTATAGATTCAACTCAAGTATATCTTAAAAATGCAATAAGTAACAAAACTTTACAAGCTCCTATAGCAGTTATTGCTAATGAGCAAACAAATGGAATAGGTAGTAGAAATAACAGTTGGAGTTCCCAAAAAGGTAATTTATTTTTGTCTTTTGCCTTGCCTTTGGATGTATTACCAAAGGATTTAAAACTAGAGTCTGCATCAATATATTTTGCTTATATATTAAAAGAATCATTAGCTGCGTTTGGTTCGAAAGTATTTTTAAAATGGCCAAATGATTTTTATGTAAATGATAAAAAAGTAGGCGGTATGATTACGAATATAGTAAGTGATGTTCTCGTATGCGGTGTAGGACTTAATCTTGAATCTGCAGATGAAAGATTTACAAAACTTGATATTAACCTAAAGATTAGCACACTACTAGAAAACTATTTTGAAAATCTTGAAAAAAAAACACTTTGGAAGCAAGTTTTTAGCAAATATAAGTTAGAATTTCGGACAAACAACAAATTTTTTACACATAATAATGGAATGAAAATTTCTTTAAGTTCCGCAGTTTTGGAATATGATGGAAGTTTACATATAAATGGTGAGAGGATATATAGCAGAAGATGAGTGAAGTAATAGTAATTGCAAATCAAAAGGGTGGTGTGGGTAAAACTACTACTGCTGTTAACTTAGCTGCCTCACTTGCAGTTGCAGAAAAAAAAGTGCTTTTGATAGACTCAGATCCACAGGCAAATGCCACTACCTCACTAGGTTTTCATAGAAATGACTATGAGTTTAATATTTATCATGTGTTGATAGGTACCAAAAAATTAAAAGATATAATATTAAAATCTGATTTACCAACATTGCACCTTGCACCATCAAATATTGGTCTCGTAGGAATTGAAAAAGAGTATTATGACGCTGATAAGGCAAAAGGAAGAGAACTTGTTCTTAAAAATGCAATTGCAAATATAAAAAAAGATTATGATTATATAATTATAGATTCTCCTCCTGCACTCGGTCCGATGACTATTAATGCACTTTCTGCTGCTAACTCAGTAATCATTCCAATACAGTGTGAATTTTTTGCGCTTGAAGGTTTAGCGCAACTTTTAAATACAGTAAAGTTAGTAAGAAAATCAATTAATCCAAAATTGGCGGTTAAAGGTTTTTTACCAACAATGTTCTCTTCTCAGAATAATCTTTCAAAGCAAGTTTTTGCGGATTTAAGACAACATTTCAAAGGAAAACTTTTTAAAGATGAAAATGAAAAGTTTATTGTAGTGCCAAGAAATGTTAAACTTGCAGAGTCTCCGTCGTTCGGAAAACCAGCAATTTTGTATGATGTTAAGTCTACAGGTTCTGTTGCATATCAAAATTTAGCACAAGCGATAATAAGATAATGAAATCACAAAAGTTAGGTAGAGGTTTAGATGCTCTTCTGGGTGAAATTGATGAAGCATATGACAATGAAGGTTCGCAACGAGATTCAATTTTGGAAATACCTTTAAAAGATATCCGTCCCAATCCATTTCAGCCAAGAAAATCATTTGACGAGGAGTCTTTATACGAGCTTTCGGAGTCAATTAAAAATGATGGTTTATTGCAACCTATAGTTGTGACTGAAGATATAGATGGATATGTACTCATAGCAGGAGAAAGAAGATTTCGTGCTTCTAAGCTTGCAAAACTTAAAGAGATTAGAGCCATTGTGTTAAACTCTGATGAACATAAAATGCGTCAGTTTGCGCTGATAGAAAATATACAAAGAGAAGAGTTAAACTCTATAGAATTAGCGCAAGCATATAGTGAACTTTTAAAACTACATGACGTTACACATGAAGAACTATCCTCTATTATACATAAAAGTCGTTCTCATATAACCAACACACTGCGTTTATTGCAATTATCCGTTAAAACACAAAAAGCACTTGTTGATAAAAAAATAACTGCTGGTCATGCTAAAGTACTAATAGGTTTGGATGAAAAAAAACAGCAACTACTTGTTGATTCTATTGTAGGACAAAAACTAAGTGTTCGTGACGTAGAAAAAATGATAAAAGAAGCAAAAAGCTCATTCTTAGATAAGCCGGAAGTAAGTGAAAAAATCGATATGCTCCAATTAGATTTTAGTGATTTAAAACGTAAATTTAACGATTTAGGTTTTGATTTTAAAGTTAAAAATAATAAAATTACATTCGAATTTAGCTCTAATGATGAAATAATGGATTTTTTTTCACATATTAAATAATAATTATAAAAATTACAATTTTTTTAACTAATTTAACTATCCTTTCAATTTAATTATAGTACAATCTCGCAACTTTTAGGAGGTGCTATGTTAGATATAAATCCAATACTACTCTTGGCTACATTTGTTGTATTTGTTTCCCTTATAGCCGTTTTAAATAGTTGGCTGTATAATCCATTGACAAACTTTATGAAAAAGCGTAATGATGATATCAAAAGTGACCTTGAAAAAGTAGGAAACAATGATAAAGAAATCAACGAGCTAAATGCAAAAGCTGAGTCTATAATTATGAATGCTAAACTTGAAGCTACGGCCCTAAGAGAAAAAGTTATTGCGGATGCTAAGGAATTAGTTGATAGTAAGTTAGAAGCAAAACGTGCAGAACTTGCACAAGAGTATTTAGAGTTTGAAAAATCACTTTCAGAATCTAGAAAAGAGTTGACTACTGACTTGATGTCACAAGTTCCAGTGTTTAAAGAAGCTGTAAAAGCTAAATTTAGTCAGATATAAGGGTGTAATGTGAGCAGAATTCTAGTATTATTACTAATGATATCAACTTATGCATTAGCATCAGAAGCTGAACATGCAGGAACAGATATAGTTCAAAGAACTGTAAACTTTTTCTTGTTTGCAGGGCTTGTATGGTATCTGATAGGGGAGCCTGTAAAAAATTATTTTGCATCAAGAAGTCAGTCTATAGCTGATGAATTGAAAAAGGTTCAAGATAAACTTGATGAGTCTGTTGCTCTTAAAAAAGAAGCATTGTCTAAGATTACTGAAGCTGAAAAGTTTGCAAAAGAATTAGCGGAATCTTCTAAAAAAGAGAATAAGATTATCAATGACACTATCATGAGTCAGTGTGATGCTGAACTTGAAAATATAGCGAAACAAAATATTTCTAAAATGGAATTTGAAGAAAGAAAGATGGTTCGTGATGTTGTCGAAGAGATTGTACTTGAGACATTAAATCAAAGTGCAGATAGTTTTGATAAAGAAGCTATGGCAAATGTTATTTTGAAAAAGGTGGCTTAATATGGAAGAATTGATAGCAAAAAGATATATAAAAGCTTTAGCATTTGGTTCTGATACCGAGTCATTGAGAAATGCGGCATCTGTTTTTAGTGTATTGTCTGAATCATTTGAAAATGAAAAATTTTTAAATATTATTGCAAGTTCGGATGTCAAAACTGAAGAAAAATCATCGATTTTATTAGACGCAGTTAAAGCTGCGCAATCTGATAAAATTAATAACTTAGTTAAATTATTAGTTGAAAACAAGAGAATAAATATTATTCCTGCAATTGCTGATGAATTGAAAAAAGATTTAGCACATTCAACTAAGACTTATAGTGGAATAATTTTTAGCGATACTGATATCGATACAAAAGTTATTGACGAATTAAGTGCGGGCTTAAGTAAAAAATATGATTCTACAATTTCATTGTCATTTATAAAAAACAACTTTAATGGGATTAAAGTTGAAGTAAGTGATTTAGGAATAGAAATTAATTTTTCTAAAGATAGAATCAATACACAGCTAATAGAACATATAATAAAAGCAATTTAACTTTCAACGAGAGGAGAACAATAGTGGTAGCAAAAATACAAGCTGATGAAATCAGCTCAATAATTAAAGAGCGTATCGACAATTTTGAATTAAGTGTTGATATTAATGAAACTGGTAAAATAGTTTCTTATGCTGATGGTGTTGCTCAAGTTTACGGACTGAGTAATGTTATGGCTGGAGAAATGGTAGAGTTTGAAGATGGAACGAGAGGTTTAGTGATGAACCTTGAAGAGAGCAGCGTAGGTGTTGTTATCTTAGGTTCTGGAAATGACCTTCGTGAAGGTATGAGTGTTAAAAGACTTGGTAAACTTCTTCGTGTTCCTGTTGGAGATGCTCTTTTAGGACGTGCAGTAAATGCATTAGGTGAACCAATAGATGGAAAAGGTCCAATTGAAGCTACTGAAACTCGTTTCGTAGAAGAAAAAGCACCGGGGATTATGGAAAGAAAATCTGTTCATGAACCATTAGCAACTGGTATTAAAGCTATTGATGCTCTTGTTCCAATTGGTCGTGGTCAACGTGAACTTATTATCGGTGATAGACAAACTGGTAAGACAACTGTAGCTATTGATGCAATCATTAACCAAAAGGGTAATGGAGTTGTATGTATATATGTTGCAATAGGTCAAAAAGAGTCTACTGTAGCTCAAATTATTCGTCGTTTAGAAGAGCATGGTGCCTTAGAATATACTATTATTGTATCGTCAACTGCTGCTGAAGCTGCTGCTTTACAATTTTTAGCTCCATATACTGGTGTTACAATGGGTGAGTATTTCCGTGATAACGCTAGACATGGCTTAATTGTATATGATGATTTATCTAAGCATGCTGTAGCATACCGTGAAATGTCACTTATCCTTCGTCGTCCTCCAGGTCGTGAAGCATACCCAGGTGATGTTTTTTATGTTCACTCTCGTTTACTTGAACGTGCTGCGAAACTATCTGATGAAGAGGGAGCTGGTTCTTTAACTGCTTTACCTATTATTGAAACACAAGCTGGTGATGTTGCGGCATATATTCCAACAAATGTTATCTCAATTACAGATGGTCAAATCTTTTTAGAAACTGACCTTTTTAATTCAGGTGTTCGTCCAGCGATTAATGTTGGTCTGTCTGTTTCTCGTGTTGGTGGTGCTGCTCAAATTAAAGCAACAAAACAAGTTGCTGGTACTTTAAGACTTGATCTTGCATCTTTCCGTGAACTTCAAGCATTTGCTCAATTTGCATCTGATCTTGATGAAGTTTCTCGTAAACAACTTGAACGTGGTCAAAGAATGGTTGAAGTTTTAAAACAAGGACCATTTTCACCACTTTCAGCTGAGAAACAAGCAACTATTATCTTTGCTGGTAATGAGGGCTTCTTAGATGACATGGATCCTTCTAATGTAGTACGTTTTGAAGCAGAGCTTTATCCATTTATTGAGGCTTCATATCCTCAAATATTTGAGAACATAAGAAGTACTTCTAAAATTGATGATGATACAAAAGAATTAATGAAAAAAGCACTTGCAGAGTTTAAAGCTAGCTTCGTAGCTAACTAAGGAACAAACATGGCAAACTTGAAAGATATTCAAAGACAGATTAAGAGTGTTTCAAATACTCAAAAGACGACTCGAGCGATGAAACTTGTATCTACTGCAAAACTTCGTCGTGCAGAGGAACTTGCAAAACGTTCACGTCTTTATGCTGGTAAAATGAATCAGGTTATTGCCGAGATAGCTGGACGTATAGATTGTAGCAAAGTTGGAGGATTAGATAATCGTTGTTTTAAACAAATTGAAAATCCTAAAATGGTTGACATCGTATTTGTTACTGCTGATAAAGGTTTATGTGGCGGGTTTAATATTCAAACTATTAAAGCTGTTAATAAACTTTTAAAAGAGTACAAAGAAAAAAATGTAAAAGTACGTTTACGTGGTATCGGTAAAAAAGGTATAGAATATTTTAAATATAATGAAGTTGAGATGTTTGATACAGTTCTTAACCTTAGTTCAAAGCCTGATAAAGAAAGATCTGATGAATTTATTAGTACTTCGATTGAAGACTTTTTAAATGAAAAGATAGATGGTCTACATATAGTATATAATGGTTATAAGAATATGATAACGCAAGAGTTACATGTTAATAAAATATTACCTGTAGATACTAAAGGGTTTGATTGTAAAGAAATACAATCAAAATCTACTATCGAATTAGAAGCAGAAGATGAAGAAAAAATGCTTGATGCTTTATTGAAAAAGTATGTTAGTTTTAATATGTACTATTCTCTTATAGATTCAGTTGCTGCTGAACATTCTGCTCGTATGCAGGCGATGGACACTGCAACAAACAATGCTAAAGAGATGGTTAAAAGTTTAAATGTACAGTTTAATAAAGCGCGTCAAGCCGCAATTACTACAGAACTGATAGAAATTATCAGTGGTGTGGAGTCTATGAAATAATGGAGAAAAATATGATTGGAAAAATTAGCCAGGTAATGGGTCCTGTTGTTGATGTTGATTTTGATGGTTATCTTCCAGTAATTAACGAAGCAATTGAAGTTAATGTTAATTTAGAAGGTACTGAACATCGTTTAGTTTTAGAAGTTGCTGCTCACTTAGGTGACGGTCGTGTTAGAACAATTGCAATGGATATGAGTGAAGGTTTAGTTCGTGGTATGAATGCAACCGCTACTGGTTCACCTATCAAAGTTCCAGTTGGAGAAAAAGTACTTGGACGTATTTTTAATGTAATTGGTGAAACTATTGATGGAAAAGATCAAGTTACAGATGCGCCGACATGGTCTATTCACCGTACTCCACCACCATTGGTAGATCAATCTACTACTACTGAAATGTTTGAAACAGGTATTAAAGTTGTTGATTTACTTGCTCCTTATGCTAAGGGTGGTAAAGTTGGACTCTTTGGTGGTGCAGGTGTTGGTAAAACAGTTATCATCATGGAACTTATTCACAATGTTGCACATGGTCATGATGGGCTTTCTGTATTTGCAGGTGTTGGTGAGAGAACTCGTGAAGGAAATGACCTTTATCACGAAATGCTTGAATCGAATGTATTGGATAAAGTTGCACTGTGCTATGGTCAAATGAGTGAGCCTCCAGGAGCACGTAACCGTATTGCACTTACTGGTCTTACTATGGCTGAGTATTTCCGTGATGAGCAAAAGCTTGATGTATTGATGTTTATTGATAATATTTTCCGTTTTGCACAATCAGGATCTGAAATGTCTGCACTTCTTGGTCGTATCCCTTCAGCTGTTGGTTACCAACCGACATTAGCGCGTGAAATGGGTGCCTTACAAGATCGTATTACATCAACTAAAGATGGTTCAATTACATCTGTTCAAGCTGTTTATGTTCCTGCAGATGATTTAACGGATCCGGCTCCGGCTTCTGTATTTGCTCACTTAGATGCAACAACAGTACTTAACCGTAAAATTGCAGAAAAAGGTATCTATCCTGCCGTTGATCCATTGGATTCAACTTCAAGATTACTTGATCCACAAATTTTAGGTGAAGAACACTATAATGTGGCTCGTGGTGTACAGCAAACGCTTCAAAAGTATAAAGATTTACAAGATATTATTGCAATTCTTGGAATGGATGAGCTTAGTGAAGACGATAAAAATGTTGTTGAACGTGCTCGTAAAATTGAGAAATTTCTTTCTCAACCATTTTTTGTTGCTGAAGTATTTACAGGTGCTCCTGGTAAATATGTTAAACTTGAAGATACAATCGCTGGTTTCAAAGGTATTTTAAACGGTGACTATGATCATATGTCTGAAAATTCATTCTATATGGTTGGAAATATGGACGAAGCTCTTGCAAAACACGAGAAAAACAAATAAGCAAATTGCTTAAAGTTAAAGGACTGTAATGGATACATTTAAACTTGAAATCCTAACTCCTAATGGTGAAATCTACAATGGTGAAGCCCTTAGTGTTGTTCTCCCTGGTAAAGAGGGAGAATTCGGTGTGTTAGCAGGGCATGCATCTCTAACTACACTCTTAGAAGCTGGTGTAGTAGATATTGAAAAAGAAGATAAGTCAGTCGAATCAATTGTTATTAATTGGGGCGTAGTCCAAGTTGATGAAGAAAAAGTCATTATTTTAGTTGAAGGTGCTGCAGCTATTCGTGGTGAAAACGAATCTGAAATTGCACAAGCACTTGATGAAGCTAAAAAACTTATTAATGAAGTTGCAGACTCTAGTAGTGCAATTGCAACAGTGTCAGCAAAAATAGAATCTGCTGCACAAAGATTAATATAACATATGATTAACAATTTAATCGATTTTTATTTAAAAAGTCATCCAGTTACAATAGGTGTATTGATTCTTTTATCAGTATACTTTATTGTGCTTAACTGGGTTTTCTTTTATCGTTTTTTTTCGCTAAACAGTTGGCTTGCTAAAGAGACTGCATCACTTGAATCTCTTTTATTAGGTGCAGTAACTGTTAATGAAAACTCATTTTTAAATAAGTTTATAAAATCAAGTAATATTATTTCAAAAGAAGTTTTACAATTAGGTATGTTAGCTGCGACAAAAGAAGCAACAAAAGGTTTATCTATATTGTCAATTTTTGCTTCAACATCTCCTTTTATTGGATTGTTTGGAACTGTTGTATCTATTTTAGATACATTTACTCATATTGGACAAGCGAGTGGTAGTATGTCTGTTATAGCTAGTGGCGTTTCTGATGCATTAGTTGCTACAGCTTCAGGTATATTTGTGGCAATATTTGCATATACCTATCACCAGATTATGAAGAGAAGATCTTACGAACTTGTCAATTACCTTCAAATGCAAAGTGATGCGATATTAGCACGTAAGGTATAAATATATGATATATGATTGGGATGAAAAACCTGAGTTAAACATCACTCCTTTAGTAGATGTGATGCTTGTCTTATTAGCTATTTTAATGGTTATAGCTCCAAACATAGTTTATGAAGAAAACATTAAATTACCTCAAGGTTCTACAACACAGCAGTTATCTAAAATCCCTCCTGTTCATATTAGTGTTGATAATGAAAAAAATGTTAAAATCAATAAAGATACTTACCTTTTAAACTCCTTCATAGATAATTTTGCATTATATGCGAACAAATTAGATAAAAAGGCTACAGTTCTAATTAGTGCTGATAGAAGGCTAGATTATGGTGTAGTTATGTCAATTCTTGCAGCTGTAAAACAGGCTGGTTTTACTGAGGTGTCATTAGCAACTAATGGATAATCAACGGTACTTTTACCTTAGCGGGTTAATAGCTTTATCATTGTTTTTTCTTTTTCTATCTATGTTTATCTTGATGTTATTTCAAGTTCAGGAAATGAAAACATATGCTTTAAAAAAAGACAATTATGTCTCTGTCTCTATTACTTTGCCAAAAGAAATATCACATCGAAAAAAAACTTTGTCGCATAGTATACAAATTCAATCTTCTCAGGAGGCTGAGACAAAAAATATCGATGTAAATAGTCTTTTTAGTGATGTATGGACACAAAAAATAAGTCACAAAAAATCTCCTAAAAAACCTATAAACTCCAAAAGAATACAAGAGATTCAAAAACAATTACATACAACGAAAGAAAATGAAGTCAAATCAGTTATTCAAAGTGTTAATAAAATTAACTACGAGAGTAAAGAAGCTGAAGAAGAATCAACATCTACTGCGAATGAAGTTAATGAATATTTGGCTAAAATTCAGTCAATTGTTTATCAATATTTTAATGTTCCACCAAATTCTCAGGGCAATAGTGTTAAAACTGTAATCGAACTTGATGCATTTGGTAAATTAGTTGATTTTAGAGTATTAAACTACTCCTCAAATCAAGCACTGAATGAAGAAGTTGATAAAATGAAAGATAGACTGCAAAATGTGGTTTTCCCTGTTAACCCACAACACATTAATACTAAAACAGTTGTTATATTAATATCTAAGGAGTGAGACTTGAAGTTTTTTATTTTATTTTCAATGTTATTGAGTTTTATATATGCGAGTGATGCAACAATTGAGGTGGTTAAAAAAGTTGATTCATTGCCATCCTTGGCGATTGAAGATGCTTCAATAAGTTATGATGATACTTTTAAATTACGTTTTTTTAAATCTATTGTTGCTGATGTAAATGTTATTTCTATTTTCAATGTTGATAGACATCATAGACAGAGTGCTTTTAATGCAAGTGATGTTTTAAGAGAGAATAAAGATAAGAATTATGTTCTACGCTATAAAATGTATGAAGATGATAATGCTGCATTAAATATTAACATGATCCTTCTGAACAAGAATAACGTTGTTTTTAGTAAAAACTATAGAGTACGTAAAAAAGATATATATATGTTTGTGTCTCATGCTATGGCCTATGATATAAATGAATTTATGGGTGAACCTTCTGTAGCATGGATGAAACGAAAGGTAATTTTTACAAGAATAATTGCTCCCAAAAAGAGTGAGATAGTTATTGCAGACTACACCCTTGCTTATCAGCATACAATAGTCAAGGGTGGATTTAATATTTTTCCTAAATGGGCAAATCGTGCACAAAGTGGGTTTTATTATACCTCTTTGGATGCTCAAAAACCAACTTTAAAATATATAAATATTAAAACTGCAGAAGTGAAAAGTATAATTTCTTCTGATGGTATGATGATTTGTTCTGATGTTAGTGATGATGGTAATACTTTGTTGCTTACTATGGCTAAAGATGGACAACCTGATATATATACATTTGATATTAAAAAAAATAGTTATAAAAAAGAAACTTCTTATAAGGGGATTGATGTTAATGCTCAATTTATGAATACAAAAGAAATTGTTTTTATCTCTTCTCGACTAGGTTATCCAAATGTTTTTATTAAAAAACTAGATACTAATGAAATTGAACAGGCAGTTTTTTATGGTAACAGTAACTCTGCTTGTAGTGCACATGGTCATTATATAGTCTACAAGGCTAGGGAAAGCTCCAATATGTTCAGTGAAAATACTTTCAACTTGCATTTAATTTCTACAAAAACAGATATGATTCGACGACTAACTGCTACAGGAGTTAATGAATTTCCACGCTTTTCAAAAGATGGGGATGCTATTATTTTCATCAAAAATTATAAAGGACAAAGTTCTATTGGTATAATTAGATTGAACCATAACAAAAACTATTTGTTTCCTTTATTAAGAGGTCGTATTCAATCAATGGATTGGTAGTAAAAGGTAGTTTTGTTAATTCATTACTTTTTTTTGCTATAATAACTTAATTTTAATTATTGAGGATATTGAATATGAAAAGTATAGTACTTTCTAGTGTTGTTATAGCACTTTTAGTTTTTAGTGGATGTAGTTCTAAAGAGCCTGCGGTTGATGCTAAAGCGATGGACACAACAGAAGTTGTTGATGCTACTCCTGACGAAGAAGTAGCACCTATTGCGACTGAAACAGTTACAAGTGAAGAGAGTGTTGTTAACTCATCTACAAATGAGCTAGATATGGAAACTATTGAAAATAAATTACCAACAATTTATTTTGCATTTGATAAGTATGACATAACTCCAGATATGCAAGAAAAAATTGATGCAGCAGCAGAACTTGGTAAAGAAGTTTCTTCTACATATAAAGTTAAACTTGAAGGTAACTGTGATGAATGGGGAAGTGATGAATATAACTTTGCATTAGGTCTTAAGCGTGCAAACGCAGTAAAACAAGCTTTAGTTAATGATGGTGTTGATAGCTCACGTATTTCTTTAGTAAGTTATGGCGAAAGTAATCCTGTATGTACAGAACATACAAAAGAGTGTTGGTCTAAAAATCGTCGTGTTGATTTCAAACTTTTACCATAAGTTTAGTTATTGATGAAGTATGTTAAATATGTTATTTTAGTTTTAACATTCTCTCCTGTACTCCTTTTTGGAGAAGAACCTTCCGCTTTTGGTGCGGGAGACCTCTCAAGTAGTTCTCCTTATGGCTTAACTTCTAATGAAAAGGTTATATTGGAGACGAAAAAAAAACTTAAAAAAGTTGCTTTAAAAAGTAATACACAGGCCAATCAGCTTGATTCTTTACGAGAAAGAATAGATGGTTTACAAAGTATAGTTGAAAGTCTTAGCCGTAAATCACATAACAATAAAATCAATCTACAAAAGTTACAAGAGTTTTCATCACAAAGTTTTCAAAGTATTAATGAATACCAAAAAAGACAGACTGCGTCTATTGGGCAAAACAAACTTGAAATAGATAAACTGAAACTGATGATTTTAGAGGTTTCAAAAAGTCTTGATGAGATAAACAAGAACTATGTAACGAAAGATGAATACAATGCACTGATTAAAGATTTTAATAATTTTAAAGCTTTAATGGCAGCAGAATTAAAAAGTAAAAATAGGCAGACTAAGTCAAAATCTCAATCGATTAAAAGCTCAGATTTATATAATAGAGCAAAAAATAATTTTAATAAGAAGCGATACACACAGGCAATTCGTGATTATGAAGAGTTGATTAGAAGACATTATAAGCCAGCATATGCACATTATATGATTGGTGAGATGTATTTCAAGAGAAAAGATTATGCCAAAAGTATATCTTATTTCAAAAAAAGTTCATCACTGTATTCTAAGGCTTCTTATATGCCTAAGTTGATGTTACATACGGCTATTGCTATGGAAAAAACTAAAGATAAGCAACATGCAGATGCATTTTTTAATGCAATCATCAACAAATACCCTAACTCAAAAGAGGCTTTAGAAGCTGAAAAATATTTGGGAATATTACAGTAGTAATATACTTTTCAGCAGTAATATAGATTATTATGATAAAATCGTAAAAAAATTCAAAGGTAAAACAATGGCAATTCAAGACAATCAAGTAGTATCAATAGAATATGAAGTACGTGATGGAGATAAAGTAGTAGATAGCAATATGGGTGGAGCACCTTTAGTATTTATGTATGGTAAAGGTCAAATTATTCCTGGTTTAGAAAATGGAATAAAAGAGATGGCAATTGGTGATAAAGCTGATATCCTTGTAAAAGCTGAAGATGCATATGGTGAGTATAAAGCTGATGCGACACAAGAAGTTCCTAAAGATCAATTTGCTGGTATTGATTTAACTGAAGGTATGACTCTTTATGGACAAGGTGAAGACGGTGGTACTGTTCAAGTAATCGTTAAAGAGATAAAAGATGATACTGTAGTTATTGATTTTAATCATCCATTAGCAGGTAAAGATTTGATGTTTACTGTTGCGATTAACAATGTTAGAGATGCTTCTGCTGAAGAAGCTATGACTGGCGTTCCAGAAGAGAATAAACCTGCTGATGATTCAGGTTGTTGTGGTACAGGTGGCGGCAGCGGCTGTGGATGTAACTAATAAGTTTATAACTACGTCTGAAGCTTCGAATCAGGCAAAAAAGACAGCAAGTCTTTTAAAGACTCTTCATGTCAATGCCATCATAAATGGTGAACATGGAGTCGGAAAAACGGCTCTTGCTGCTTTTATTCTTCCAGATGCATTTATCATTGATGCGTCTAATTTTGATGAACTACTAACTAGTCTAGAAAGTTCAAATGAAATAATTATAAAAAATATAGATAAATCTCCTAATTTACTCCGTTTAATTAATGCGATAGTTAATAATAACGTGAGAGTAATAGCTACTTCTTGCGAAATATTATCTAGTGATTATATAGACGAAATTTTTAGTATTAAGATTGATATTCCACCATTAAGGGAACGTCCTGAAGATATTAACACTCTTTTGAAAGTTTTTACCGATGAAGCACGAAGTTTATTTGGTTCCCAAAAAGAAGTTTTTACTTTTGAAGATTTGGAACCTGATTTGTCTCAAAACTCCTATTCATTACGACGTCAAGTTATGATAAACTTTTTACTACAAGATATTAAAGATACTGATTTAATGGAGTTGACTGAAAAGTATCTTTATAATAGGCTTGGTACTAGTAACGATTACAAAAATTTCTTATATCTTTATGAAGTTCCACTAATAAAAACAGGACTTAAAAAATTTAAATCTCAGTTACAGCTATCAGATAAACTAGGTTTAAATAGAAATACATTAAGAAAAAAAATATCTGATAACCAAAAATATTTAACAAAGGAAATTTAATGAAAAAAATAGCAATGATTTTTGCAGGACAAGGTTCTCAGGCTGTTGGTATGGGAAAAGACTTTTATGAACAATCAGAACTTGCTCGTGAAATGTTCGAGAAAGCAGGAGAAAGAATTGGAGTTGATTTCAAAGCTTTGATTTTTGAAGAAAATGAAAAATTGAATGAAACGGCTTATACACAACCTGCAATCTTACTTGTACAAATGGTTGCGTATAAGCTCTTTAAAGAGGCTTGTCCTGATATAAAAGCTGAACTTTTTCTTGGACACTCTTTAGGAGAATTTTCTGCATTGTGTGCAAGTGGAGCTATTGACTATGTTGATGCTGTTGAGCTTGTACATAAGCGTGGTACATTTATGCAAGAAGCTTGTGACGAGATTGAAGCAGGGATGATGGCAATCGTTGGTCTTGACGATGTAAGCGTAGAAAAAATTTGTTCTGAAGCCCAGGCTGAGGGCAAAAAAGTTTGGCCTGCAAATTATAATCAAGACGGACAACTTGTAGTTGCTGGAATGAAATCAGATTTAGTGAGTTTAGAGCAAACTTTTAAAGATGCAGGTGCAAAACGTGCACTTCTTCTTAATATGTCTGTTGCATCTCATTGTGATATTTTAGCGCCTGCACAAGAGCCATTAGCAGAGTTAATGGAAAAATATATCACAGATAATTTTGAAGCAGCTGTTATATCTAATGTTACAACACTAGCATATGCTACAAAGTCAGAAGCTGTTACTCTTTTAAAAGATCAGCTTGTTAATCCTGTAAAATACAAACAATCTATTCAAGCCATAGCACCTAAAGTTGATATGGCTATTGAGTTTGGGAATGGAGTTGTGCTTAAAGGTCTTAATAGAAGAATTGCAAAAGATTTAAAAACAGTAAATATCTCAGATATTGCTTCTCTTGAAAAAGTAACACAGGAAGTTTGCTCTTAATATGAGAGTAACATTGGCACAAACTTCTCCGAAATTAAATCGGACAAATCTTGATGATATTGTTGAAATAATTCAAGTTCTAAAAGAGAGTTCAGATTTAATTGTATTTCCAGAGCTCTCTTTAAGTGGGTATCTCTTGCAAGATAAACTCTTTGAAGATGCCTATACTCTTGATGAGTTAGACGTCTTGAAAGATTTAAGTAAAGATATTGACATTGTTGTTGGCGCAGCATTAAAAGATGGCAATATGTTTCGAAATAGTGCTTTATATTACAGCGATGGTAAGTTTATTTCTAAGCATATAAAAGTACACCTTCCAAATTATGGTATGTTTGAAGAGGCTCGATATTTTGAAGGTGGAGAGAGTTTTGAATCTTTTGAAGTTAATGCAAAGAAAATTTCTATGCTGGTATGTGAAGATTTATGGCATACAAGTGTACATGAAGAGTTAATAAGATTAAATCCAGATATTATTATTGTTTTAGTGGCTTCTCCGGCTAGAGGTTTTAACGCTGATTCTCTTGATATAGAACAAAAATGGTATAGCATAATCAAGCAGGTTGCTAAGGAGTGTCAAGCAAAGCTTCTTTTTGTAAATAGAGTTGGCTTTGAAGATGGATTAGGATTTTGGGGTGGTAGCTGCGTTGTTGATCAAAGTGGACAGATTATGGATAAACTAGCGCTTTTTAAAACACAAATAAAAACATTTGAAATATAGGAATTAAAAATGAAATTAGCAATCATGGGAGCAATGCCTGAAGAAATAGCTCCAATACTCCAACGAATAGGAACATACACAACAAGTGAATATGCTGGAAATAAGTACTATGAAGCGAGTTATAAAGATGTCGATCTTGTTATAGCGTATTCTAAAATAGGAAAAGTATTTTCAACACTAACAGCTACTACAATGATAGAACATTTTGGTGCACAAAGACTTCTTTTTTCTGGTGTAGCAGGTGCTATTAGTGCAAGTTTAAAAGTTGGAGATCTGATCGTTGCAACGAAGCTTACGCAACATGATTTAGACATTACTGCGTTTGGACATCCTTATGGCTACGTTCCAGAAGGAAGTGTCTTTGTTGAAGCTGATAAAGAGATGATAGAACTCTCTAAAATAGTTGCCAATGAAATGGGAAAAACTATACAAGAAGGCATTATAGCTACTGGTGATCAGTTTGTTGCAGATGAAGCTAGAAAAAACTGGATAGGTAAAACTTTTAGCGCTGATGCATTGGAAATGGAAGGTGCAAGTGTTGCAGTCGTTTGTGATGCTTTAGACGTGCCATTTTTTATTCTTCGTGCTATTAGTGATGCAGCTGATATGGATGCTAGTTTCTCTTTTGATGAATTTTTAGAGACAAGTGCAGTTGAGTCTGCAGAATTTGTTATGAAAATGGTGGATAAACTTGTCCGTTAAACTCTCTAAAAAAATCATGTCAAAACTTGGTAAAACGAATGCCGAGTTTCAACTTATAGAAGAGGGTGACAAAATACTTGTTGGGCTTAGTGGTGGAAAAGATTCACTTACAATGATTCATGCAATGAAAGAACAACAACGACGTGCACCTTTTACATTTGAGTTCATAGCTGTTACAGTAGGTTATGGCATGGGTGAAAACTTTGAAAAACTCTCTAAGCATTGTAAAGAACATGGCATAGAACATGTAGTTCGTGATACAAAAACATATGAGCTTGCGAAAGAAAAAATCCGTAAAAATTCATCATATTGTAGTTTTTTTTCTCGTATGAGAAGAGGCTATCTTTATAGCGTAGCACAAGAGCTTGGATGTAACAAAGTAGCGCTTGGACATCATATGGATGATGCTGCTGAGAGCTTTTTTATGAACTTTATATATAATGGGCAAATGCGGAGTCTTGCACCTAAGTATACGGCTGGAAATGGACTTGTAGTTATTCGTCCCCTGATTCAAATGCGTGAGCGTCAGTTAGCTGCGTTTGTAAAAGAGAATGAGATAGAAGCCATAGGAGATGAAGCTTGTCCTGCTATGCGTTTTGATGTGAAGATGCCACATGCAAGAGCAAATACAAAAGAGATGCTGGCTAAGATGGAAAAAGAGTTTCCTTCTCTTTTTACCTCTTTAAACGCAGCGTTTAAAAATATTTCAGTAGATAGCTTTTTTATGCTTGAAGATTAGCGTCTTTATCATAAATAACTAGAGTTCCTGCTAGTAAATCATGAAGCCCACGTTTGTCTTTTCTCAAAGCAACCATTAAAAAACCTATAAAAAAGAGTGCCATTGAAACGATATATCCTAGTGAACGGGTAATGGCTTGTGTATTATCTAAATCTTGCAGAGTTTTTGCATCAACAATTTTAATATGAACAAACTTCTTTCCAGGTGTAGCGCCACGCCATTTTTTCCAAAATAATATAGTTATAATTAAAACAGAAAATTCAAAACCAAGTTCCCAAGCAAAAGATGTTTGTGGTTGATGATTGAGTGCGTGAGGATTACCACTCATTGCCATTTGTATATTTTGTTGATATTGAGAGAAGTCAAACCAGTTCCCATCACTTAAAAAGTATATAAGGATGGCAACTGGAAGAGCGACAAAGAGAGTATCTAAAAATGAAGCAACAAATCGAATCCAAAATCCAGCATATCTTACTTCATTCATAGACTAGTTACACATGATAGTTTGGAGCTTCTTGTGTGATGATAACATCATGAACATGAGATTCTTTGAGCCCAGCAGATGTTATCTCAACAAATTCTGATTTATCCCAGAACGCTTCTATACTTTCACTGCCACAGTAACCCATAGATGAACGTAGTCCACCCATCATTTGATGTATAATTCCTGCGATTGAACCACGGAATGGAACACGCCCTTCAATTCCTTCTGGAACAAGTTTGTCTGATGCTGTACCTTCTTGGAAGTATCTATCTGTACTTCCTTTTTGCATTGCACCGATTGAACCCATACCGCGGTATGATTTGTATTGGCGTCCTTGGAACATTATAGTTTCACCAGGAGACTCTTCTGTACCTGCTAAAAGTGAACCTGCCATAACACAGCTAGCACCAACAGCGAGTGCTTTTGCTATATCTCCAGAGTATTTAATCCCACCATCTGCGATAACTGGAACACCAAAAGGACGAGCAGCTTCAGCACATTCATCTATAGCAGAAATTTGTGGAACACCAACACCAGCTACGATACGAGTTGTACAAATCGAACCTGGCCCAATTCCTACTTTAACAGCATCTGCTCCAGCTTCTATAAGTGAAAGAACAGCTTCTTTAGTTGCTATATTTCCAGCGATAACATCAACTTCTAAAGTTTCTTTGATAGCTTTTACTGTATCTAAAATACCTTTAGAATGTCCATGTGCTGAATCAAGTACAAGTACATCAACTCCAGCATCCACAAGAGCCTTAGCTCTGTCCATTTGCCCAACACCAATAGCAGCACCGACGACAAGACGACCAAAACTATCTTTATTTGAGTTAGGATACTCTATGCGTTTTTTGATGTCTTTGATAGTTACAAGACCTTTTAAAAATCCTTCTTTATCAATGATAGGAAGTTTTTCTATTTTATTTTGGTGCATAATATCTGCTGCATCATCAAGTGAAATTCCTTTTTCAGCAGTAATAAGAGGCATTTTAGTCATTACTTCATCAGCACGTTTACGCATATCTTTTTCAAATCTCATATCACGATTTGTCAAAATACCAAGCAGTTTATTATGACCATCAACAACAGGAACACCTGAAATTTTAAATTCATTCATTAATGCCTCAGCATCTGCTAAGGTTGCATCTGGATGAACATAAATAGGGTCAATAATGATACCACTTTCTGATTTTTTAACTTTTCTAACTTGTTTACACTGTGTCGCGATATCCATATTTTTATGAATGATACCGATACCACCAAGTCTTGCCATAGCAATAGCTGCACGATACTCTGTTACAGTATCCATAGCTGCAGAAACCATAGGGATAGTTAAGCTAATATTTTTTGTTAATTTTGTTGCTAGTGATACTTCTTTTGGAAGAACTTCGGAATATTGTGGTACTAAAAGTACATCTTCAAATGTTAGGGCGCGTTTACGAATTCTCATGGTCATCCTTTTAAAATTTTTGCATTATACCTTTGTTGTTGTTAAAAAGAGGTAAAATCAAGAAACATAAATTGGGAAAGTAAGATAATAATTATAACAAGTATGAAAGGGAAGAGGTGGCTTTTAAATACCCAAGGTTGAATACCAAAAAAGACTTGGTTAACACCACGAAATCCTAGCCATAAACCTAAAAATCCTTTGATTGAAAGCGCTATTTGAAAAGTGCTTAAACCATCTTCTGTAATCTCTCCAAAAACTTGTGTAAATAGATACATCCCTGAAAGAACGGCAACTATTAATGCTTTAGGAACAACCTTTCTTACATGCATCATAATAGCTTCGCGAGCTTTTTTATGCTCTTCTTCATTGAGAGACTGCTTCATTTTTGCTATAAAGAGATTATCTGTGATTAGAAAACCTCCATATATAAATACGGCAAAAATATGAATGGTATGGATGATAGTATAAAGAATTATTTATCCTTTTTTGGTGCTTTTCTAAAAAGGTGATAGTTTTCAAGCTCAAGCATCTCTTCAACATAACTGACTATACATTTGGCGCAATCTGTCCAAACACCAGAGGGAAGTCTTACTTCTAACTTTTTCTTTTCACGAAGTTTAATGATTTTTTTAGGTGATAAGACTTTTGTAACAGGTGAAAAATCTACATCAGTTAAATCTATGTCGTTTTTATAAAATATAGTTTGCTTCTTGAAATTTCCCCAACCAGGAATACCATCTTCAGTATACGGTACTTCATGACCATTTTTAAATTTTACCATCATTTTATAATGAGAGTCTTCAAAGACTTGGGAAACTTTCCCCGCACCAAATACTAAACCGTAGAGTTTATCTTTTACTTTTACATCATCAAAATATGCCATTTCTTCTCCTTTATTTCTTTGTAAATTGTAAGTACCTCTCCATAAATAACTCCAATTTCAGAAGCTTAAAAAGAGGGCTAATACAAGGCGAAATTCCGCATGAGCTACTAGTAGCTTAAAGGATTTTCAACGAAGTAGTAGCCCTCTTTTTAAACTTCCCTTCGGGCAAAGAGCAAATAACCCTATTGCGTCGTTAGATTCCTTTGGATTAACCAGTTAGTCCTGCAGAAATCTGCCTAGCACTAGAGCTATTTGCTCTTTGCTGAATCTGGGGTTATTTATGGAGAGGTACTTCACTACATTATATCTCATAGTGGTTACAATGAGTTAAGCCTTGTACGCTACAGCATTTTCTAAGCTTAATGAGCCATCAAAAAGAGTTTGTTCATCGTAAGCTTTTGCAATGAATTGTAGTCCTACAGGTATGCCATCACTGTTTTTCATGATTGGCAGTGAAAGGGCAGGGAGTCCTGCAAGGTTAACACTAATAGTATAAATATCGCTTAGATACATTTGCATAGGGCTTGAGAGTTCTCCAAATTTTGGTGCTACAGTTGGTGCAACAGGAGATAAAATCAAATCAACATCTTGAAATATTTTTGCATATTCATCTTTGATGATATGACGTGTTTTTTGTGCTTTTACATAATAAGCTTCATAGTACCCGCTTGAGAGCACAAAGTTTCCGAGTAAGATACGGCGTTTTACTTCATCACCAAAACCTTCACTTCTTGTTTTGAAGTAGGTCTCTTCAAGGTTTTTGCCTTCTACTTTATTACCGTAGCGAACTCCATCATAACGCCCAAGGTTTGTGGTCGCCTCTGCTGTTGCTGTGATGTAGTAAGCTGAGATGTCGTATTTTGCATCCATCATCTCTTTTTCAACGATAGTATGTCCCTGTGATTTGAGTGCTTGGATAGCTTTTGCATACGCTTCTTTGATAGCATCACTTGCATTTTCAATATACTGAGGCAATACCGCGATAGTAAGCTTGCGAGCTGCGTTTAGATTTGGGACAACTTTATCATCCATCATTGCGTTTGTAGAATCTTTTTCATCGCTTCCACTTATGATGTCATAGAGTATCGCTGCATCCTCAACATTTTGTGTCATAGGACCGATCTGATCAAGACTTGAAGCATAAGCACCAAGACCATAGCGACTCACTCTTCCATATGTTGGCTTCATTCCAACTATACCACAATATGCAGCAGGTTGACGGATAGAACCACCTGTATCTGAGCCCAAGGCTGCTATGGCTAGACCAGCACCAACAGCAGCAGCAGATCCTCCAGAACTTCCACCAGGAACATGCTCTGGGTTTATGGGGTTGAGTGTTTTACCATAGTAACTTGTTTCTGTTGTTGAGCCCATTGCAAATTCATCCATATTTGTACGACCAAAAGGAGAGAGTCCTGCGTCTAAAAGTTTGTTTATAACTGTCGCATTGTATGGTGCGATGTAGCCTTGAAGAATTTTAGAGGCTGAGGTAACAGACCAGTCTTTTACTTGAATGTTGTCTTTGATAGCAATAGGAATTCCCTCTCCAACATACTTTACGTCAATATATGCGTTAAGTTCTTTATTTTCATCTATCTTTGTTTTTAAGTTATTTGTAAATTTGTTGAGTTCATCTTTTGATAATTGTAATGCTTCTTTGAGTGTGATCACTGCTTTTCCTATGTAGATAAATTAGTAAGAGTATTATAACAAAATGTGTTTATCTTTTTCTTTTATCGCATTTATGCAAAGCAATTGAAATGCAAGAGTTGATTTTTCCCTCTTCTTAAAAGAGTTTTCCAATTTTTTTAAATCCATACCAATTGTACAAAAACACCAACTGTTGGATAGTAAGAACTTTTTGCAAGTTTTATTTGACTCTCTTGTTCTTTTAACATTGTCCGTAAAGCTTTTATGTCTGGACGATTTTCCAGTGCTTTTTGTGTGAGTGAATTAAGCGAAAATGTCTGATATTTTGGTAGTGGGGCAAGATCTGTTATCTTTTGTTGTGTCATAAGGGAGAGTTGACTAAGAGCAATGTCATAACTATTTTTTGTCTGAATAAGTTTTGCTTTGATTGCATTTTGACCTGCATCTATTCGATAGAGTTCAGCTTGAGATATCATGCCCAAATCAAAAAAAGCTTTTGCCTTTTTATAGCTTTGTTGTGTGGCTTGATAAGCTTCTTCTTGTGAAGTGATAAGATGTTGTAAAGCTAAGGCAGTTGTATAGGCTTGTACTACATTCATGTAAAGATTGCGTTTGGCATTTTCTACATCAAGGAGTGCGCGATATTTACGTAAGTTTGCTTTGTCGATACTCGCACTTATAGCAAAACCGCTAAAAAGAGGGTAGGTCAGCTTTAGTGTTCCGATATAGAGGTTTTGTGCTTGCATCTGTACTGGAGGTGTTGAAGGTGGAAAGCCTGGAAATGAACCTTGCAGATACATAACCGGCTCTTCATAAAGATAGGTAGCCCCATAAGAGAGATCAAGACTTGGGTATTGTGCTGACTTTGCAACTTCGCTAAGTTGTTCATAAACTTTTGCTTTTTTAGTGGCAGCTTGAATTGATGGATTTTGTTCACTCAGTTCAATGGTTTGACTCAAGGTACCCGCGTAAGTGATAAGAGCACAACAAGAACTTAAAAATAGAGTTTGTAAAAGTCGCATAATGTCTATATTCTTTGTAATGAAGATATTATAACAGTTATTTTTATTTTTTGCTTATTTATATGTGTTAGAAGTTTAGTGAGAAGATAAAAAGAAAAAGGTACTTGTAAGAATGTTTAGTCTCTTAGGGCTTAAACTTCTTAACAAGTAAAACCCCGATGCCTATGACGACAAAGATAAGAGCTACAGTAGCTCCTACAAATGTCAGGCTTACGGGTTCACTGAAGTTAGGCATTTATGACCTCATTACAACGGCTACATAAAGCGTCTTCTTTTTGGGCTTGGTATTTCCAACATCTTGGACATTTGTGTGCTGTTGCTTTTGCAATGCTAAATGTGTCATCATTGACTTTGAAACTCTCTAAGATGTCTTCTTCTGGTTTATCTTCTAAGATTCCAGAGACAACAAACCAATCTTCAGCATCTGCATTATTCATATCTAAAACAGTTTTTGATTCTGTGTAGATGACAAGTTCAAGTGTACTTTTGATGATTTTTTCTTTTTTAAGCTTATCTACTGCTGCACCAAAACCTTCTCTTGCTTTTACCATATACTCTGCATCAAAAGGCATTGCACCGGCTTCGATTTTTGCATAAGTCATATCAAAAACATCTTCAGCATCACCTTTAATAATTGCAGGTGCATTTTCTACTATTTCATCTGCTGTATAGGTGAGGATAGGTGCCATCAAAAGAAGTAGTGCTTTGGTTATGATTGCCATTGCGCTTTGGCTTGCTCTTCTTCTTTGACCCTCTTTCTCGTTACAGTAAAGGTTGTCTTTTGTCATATCGATATACATACCACTCAACTCATTCACGATGAAGTTATTAAGTGTACTCATACCGTTCACAAAGTTATATTCACTAAACTGCTTATGCACTTCATTGAATGTATCTTGAGCAACATTGAGTATCCATTTGTCAAGATTACCCATATCTTCATAAGAAGTTAAGCTCTCTAGGTCATTGATATTGGCAAGCATAATTCTAAAAGTGTTTCTTAATTTTCTATAGCTTTCTGAAGTCTGTTTTAAAATACCTTGAGAAATTTTCAAATCACCTTGGTAATCAGAAGAAGCAACCCATAAACGCAGTATCTCACTTCCGTACTCTTTTAAAACTTTTTCCGGTGCGATAACATTGCCTTTAGATTTAGACATTTTTTCGCCTTTTTCATCTACTGTAAAACCATGGGTTAAGACACCTTTGTATGGTGCTTGATGCTCAACCGCAGAAGATAAAAAGAGTGAAGACTGGAACCAACCACGATGTTGGTCAGAGCCTTCTACATATAAATCAGCAGGGTATTGACCTGCATCATAGTTACGAGATTTTAAAACACTGTTCCAAGTAGAACCAGAGTCAAACCATACATCTAAAATATCTGTAACTTTTTCAAGTTCTTCTGGTTTATAAGCACTTCCTGGATAAAGAAGTTGTGCAATATCCATAGAATACCAAGCATCACTTCCTTGCATTTCAAAAATCATCGCAGTAAAATTGAGAACTTTTTCATCTAAAAGTACTTCGCCTGTTTCTTTTATTCTAAAAAAGGCGATAGGCACACCCCAGTCACGTTGACGAGAGATACACCAGTCAGGACGATTTGCTACCATAGAAGTAAGACGATTACGCCCACTCTCAGGGACAAAAAGAGTTTTTTCTATTGCATCAAGTGCAATGTTTCTCAGTGTTTTATCTTGTCCTACAGGTTTTTCATCTACAGAGATAAACCACTGTTTTGTAGCACGATAGATAAGTGGTGTATGACTTCTCCAACAATGAGGATACGAGTGCATAAATTTACTTACTTGTAAAACACTCTCACCCATCATCTCTACGATATCTTCATTTGATTTGAAGATATGACGACCTACGAAGTCCTCTGCGTTTGGAATTAAAGCATCACGAACAACAGTCGCATCATAACACCCAGTCTCATCAACAGGCATCACAACTTCTAAGTCATATTTTAAACCAACACGGTAGTCATCTTCACCATGCCCTGGTGCTGTATGCACACAACCTGTACCATTTTCTATAAGAACATGATCTCCTAAAACGATACGCGAAGCTCTACCATTAAGTGGATTTACCGCGTTTAGATTTTCAAACGCAGTAGCTTGAAATGTTTTTGCAATAGTGCCACTTAGCACACCGCTCTCTACTAAAGAGTTCAGCAGTTCTTTAGCTACGATATACCCATCAGTAGTAAGCACATATTCTTCCTCAGGATTGAGTGAAATACCAGTATTTGCTGGAATAGTCCATGGTGTTGTTGTCCAGATAACTGGAGCAGCTTTTTCATCTTTGTTTATGCCCAGTTTCTCTTTTGCTTCATCGCTCAGCTCAAACGCAACAAAGATAGAGTAATCTTCTTTGTCTTCATACTCAACTTCTGCTTCTGCAAGAGCCGTTCTCTCTGCCCATGACCAAAACACTGGTTTGCTACGCTCTATCAAAAGACCTTTTTTTGCAACACTACAAAGTGTTCTATAGATATTTGCTTCAAATCTATAGTCCATAGTTACATAAGGCTTTTCCCAGTCTGCGATGATACCAAGCTCTTTAAATTCACCTTTTTGAATATCTACAAATTTACGTGCATGTTCACGACAAAGCTTTCGTATCTCGTGCGTTTGGAGAAGTTCTTTTTTCTTTTTTCCACCAAGTTTTTTTTCAACTTGTTGTTCAATCGGAAGACCATGACAATCCCAACCTGGAGTAAAACGAACAGATTTGCCATTGAAATAATTGTTTTTGATGATAATATCTTTGAGCACTTTGTTCAGCGCATGCCCGATGTGAATATGACCATTTGCATAAGGAGGACCGTCATGAAGAGTGAAGCTGTCTGCATCTTTGCGTTTGGCTTTCATTTTTTCATAAACTTTTTTTTCATCCCAAGCAGCATAACGCTTTGGTTCATTGTTTATTAAATTGCCTCTCATGGCGAACGTGGTTGTTGGTAAAAGTAGTGTGTCTTTGTAGTCCATCTATACCCCAAAATATTATTATAAAGTTTTGCATTGTACCTTTAATGTGTTTAAAAGCTGATAAAAGTGCTATAATAAGGCTAATAAAATTCTCTGAAGAAGGCTTACAACAGCATGAAAACACATCTGATATTTATAGGAAATAAGTTTATATATAATGCACCACTCAAAGAGTACATTTTGCGAAATATAGAAAAAAATAGTGGCTTTATAAATGAGATAACTTACCTAAAAGAGAGTGAGAATGCTCTGTTTTTATATATAGAAGAAGAGTTAAACGCAGCTGATAGAGTTATCCTTATAACATCAAAACAAAATTTCTCTACAATTGGTAAGGTTATCTGTACGGCTACGGGAGATAATCAAATCCTTCAAGATGCTATGTTGATTCCCCAAAAAGCGACTATTTATGCTGAGCGTTCTTATCTACTTGAACATCAAAACACTTCTGTCAATGTATTACAAATAGATGAAGGGCAAAAAATGCCAGAGATTTTGTTCACAAATGAAGAAACAAAAGCTACTGTACATGTTTTTGAAGAAGAAAAAGAGGTGCTTATCAGTATCTTGAATCCTATAGCTCAGATGTATGAAGTAAACTTTTTTGTGACACAAGAAGTTGATGGTTGGTTACGTGTGGATATCGCAAGCAATAGATATGGGGATATTTCTAAGTTTATTCATGCATGTAAAAATTTATTGCCTAAAAAACTTATCACTTCAGCGAACATTGTAGAATATATCATAGATAAGCTATCTCATCATGGGAAAAAAGTAAGCTTTTCTGAGAGCTGTACGGGTGGACTACTTGCTTACTATTTTACTAAACATAATGGGGCTTCAAAAATTCTTGATGGTTCTCTTGTGACATACTCTAATGCACTTAAGGAAAATTGGCTTGCTGTAAGTCATGAAGTACTTGAAGCCAATGGTGCAGTAAGTGCTGAGGTAGTGGCTGAGATGAGTGAGGGCGCTTTAAATGTTAGTGGAGCAGATTATGCACTCTCCATCAGTGGTATAGCAGGTGATACAGGTGGAACAAAAGAAAAGCCGGTAGGGACAGTTTATATCGGTGCAAGAAGTCAAACAAAACATAAAGAGCGACATCTTCAGTTTCAAGGTGATAGAAACTATGTTCAACATCAAAGTGCTTTATATGCGATAAAAATGTTGCTTATGATTGATAAAGAGACTTTTTTCTAAATTTATCGCTAAATGTCTTGACAATTAAGAATCATTTGCCTATAATTTCGACCTCTTAACAATAAGAGGAAAACGTCTTGTTAGCTCAGCTGGTAGAGCACGTCACTTTTAATGATGTGGCCGATGGTTCGAATCCATCACAGGACACCATTTTTACAGTTTTAAATGGGCGTTTAGCTCAGTTGGTAGAGCGCTACCCTTACAAGGTAGATGTCACTGGTTCGAGTCCAGTAATGCCCACCATTTAAAACATTATATGCGCGGTGGTAGTTCAGTTGGTTAGAATACCTGCCTGTCACGCAGGGGGTCGCGAGTTCGAGTCTCGTCCACCGCGCCATTTTCGGGCGTTTAGCTCAGTTGGTAGAGCGCTACCCTTACAAGGTAGATGTCACTGGTTCGAGTCCAGTAATGCCCACCATTTTTGTTTACAAACCTTTTGTTTATGAAAGACAGTGACCCTTTCGTCTAGTGGCCAAGGACACTATCACTTCATGGTAGTAACAGAGGTTCAAATCCTTTAGGGGTCGCCACATATTGGTGTTAGAAATTACTTTTATTATATGCGCGGTGGTAGTTCAGTTGGTTAGAATACCTGCCTGTCACGCAGGGGGTCGCGAGTTCGAGTCTCGTCCACCGCGCCACTCTTTTTTAAAATCTTCAAATATTAACATTTACTAATACAAATCTAAAATTGTGTGATAAAATACAAATTTTAATAGTCTAAAAAACTTAATATTACTTCAAGTATTTAAAAGGGAATTATAATGCCAAAAAATAGATCAAATTATATTAATGAAATTAAAGAGAAGTTTGATGAAGGGGATAAAAATGCACTTATTGAAGCTGCTATTCGTATTAAAGAACTTGAATGTGAATACAATCAATTACAAAAAAAGTTAAGTGAAGATAAAAAAACAAAAGAAAGTAAGTGGACATTTTGGAACAATATCTCTTACCTTTCTACATTAGTTATAGTATTTTCTTTTATTGTTTTGATTTTATATTATTTTATACCCTATAAGCAAAATATCATTACTCAGCAAAATAATCAAATAAAAACTTTACAACAACAAATTAAAGATTGTAATTGTACGCATCAATGAATAACAAAATAAGTAAAAAAAATAATTTATTGCTTAAACGCTCTGTCAAACAATATAAACTTTTAAAAACTAGTAAAGCACATGATTGCTCTTTCAAAGACTGTCAGTTTAATGCTTTTTTAAATTTACAAAAAAATGTGCCAAACTTTATCCATAACATCAATAATAATGATACCTATTGTCTTTTTCATACGCCTAGAGAATTACAAAATAAATTAAGTTTATTTGATATAAATAATTTACAGTTATTAATAGAAGATTATGTCACATTTTGTATATCTCATAATATACAGGTTGACTTTTCGGGAGTTGTCTTACATAACTTTGTTTTTCCCACTAAAAATAGAAAATATAAAGATGTACTATTTAACAAGGCTTACTTTATTGGTTATCCTGATTTTGATAATTTATGTTGTGAAAACTTATTTTTAGAAGATTGTATATTTGAAAGAGGAGCAAGGTTTAAAAATATTCAAATAGATAATATGATTTTTAAACCAAAGAAGCTAAAAGAAGCTGTTGTATTTGAAGCAGGTGGCTATATAAGTTCTAGCACAGGACTAATATTTGACAATAAAGATTCTTATATCCATAATATAAAAATATTTAAAAACCATGTGGAAGGGGATGGAAAAGTTTTTTTTGTAGGATGTAACTTTCAACAAGCTAACTTTACTAATGGCATGTTAGACCAACTTGTTTTTCAAAACTGTAACTTAACAAATACTCGTTTTTTAAATTCAAAAGTTGATGAAACGGAATTCAGAAATTGTAAGTTTCCTTCAAACTACGAAAGAAAGTATTTAAATGACATACAAGGAAAAGAAAAGTATTTGGTCTATATTGCACCTTTATTAATAATATCACCTTATTTTATATACCCCTCTCAGTTTACTTTATGGTCTTTATTCTTTGCTATTTTGTTAGTACCTCTTTTATGGTTTCTTTTGTATTATATAGGTGCTTTTACTCATATATTTTTCCATTATTTGAATAAAGCATTAAGAAAAAATATTAAAACTAACGCCTCATTAAACACTTTATCCACAGGTGACCATATATGTACTCAAGATGAATTCTTATTATATGAGCAAATGTCGCTACTAAATGAATCAAATAAAAATTTTCGTGATCTAAAAGAAAATATTCAACTTTCCTTGCAATCACTATCTGAAGTTTATCAAAACCTACGGAAAAATTTTGAAAATTCTAAAGAAGTACAAAAAGCAGGGGACTTTTTCTTTTCTCAACGATATATGGAACTTATTTCTGGGAAGAAAAATCTTATAGAAACAAGCTTATTAAGTTTTCATTATTTTGTTAATGGCTTTGGTGAGAAATTTATTAGACCTTTGATTTGGTTAGTCATTACTGTATTTTCAGTAGCTTTTTCCACAGTACCAAATATAGATTATATTGCGACATCAAATACTCCCTTATTTTTACTCAAAGACTATAATGAGACCATTATGGATAATAATATGAACCTTCCTTATGTAATTAATAGTAATAACATTCACGTAAAATACAAATTAAATCTTCAAAACAATTTGAAAGTTCCATATATAAAAGGAGATTCTAATACTACTTTTTACACTTTAACACTAAAAAATAAAAATAAATCTAATATTGGCATTTATTATTCTTTAGCAGGAGTCGTCTCTTTTGTAACTCCAGAAAGCAAGCAATGGTTTAAAAATAGGACAGAAAAAGCAAGTAAGTTGCAACTTTTTGAAGGGATATTATCTTGGTTTTTTTTAGGAGCTTTTGTATTATCAATTAGAAATAGAATCAGAAGACAATAAATTAACTCAACAAGAAGATTCATGTAAGTTTTGTAGGGGACTATTCAAAAATCTGTGTCAATCGGGTAAAATAACAAATACCCAAGGAAATCATCCAAATAGTGAGCTTTCAAAGAATGGATAATTTTACTTTTATTAAATATAAGGCTCATATTTTCTTAAAACTATTTTTTCCATTGTTTGAAACTTGCTTATAGAACTGTATAGGCACTTGTAACCTCATTATTGTCTTTTGCCCTCTAAACTTTAAGAATTAATTTTGCTTTTAACTTTGCACTACTTTTGCTAATTTTTCATCCCTATATTTTCTATTTCAATTGTAATATTTTGAAATTAAAATAGAAATTTTTTTTGATTCATTTTAAAAAGACAATTCAACTAAAACACCTTTACCAAGACCTTCACTTTGTATCTTTATATCTCCACCCAAAAGGTGAGCCATTTTTTTACTGAGGGAGAGTCCAAGACCTGTTCCTTTATGCTTTTTTTGCATAATATTTTCAACTTGGACAAAGTCGTTAAAGAGGGAGTTGAGGTGCTTTTCTTCTATGCCTATTCCAGTATCTCGGATGCTGATGCAAGTTTTTTTATCTTCTGTGTAAATATCCACGATTATAGAACCTTTTTGAGTAAACTTTACTGCGTTTGAGAGGAGGTTGATAAGGATTTGCTGCACTATTTTAGGATCAGTTTTTATCTGATTTACTGCGTTTGGAGCTGCGTTTAGCTCGAACGCTAAGCCTTTGTCTTGTAAGAGCGGTAAGATAAGGTTTGTACTGTTTTTTACAAGATCAACAAGGTTTACTTCTTCAAGTTTGACATCCATTTTTCCTGCTTCTATCTTCGCTATATCTAAGATGCCGTTTATCATTTCAAGAAGATAGTGTGCAGATGACTCAATGTTGGCAATGGTGTCTTGCTGCTCATCGCTTAAGGCTTCATATCGCATCATAAACTGCGTCGCACTCAAGATTGAATTCAGAGGTGTTCTAAGTTCATGCGACATATTTGAGATGAAAGCGGACTTTGCTTTTGACACTGAGAGGGTGTTGTTGATAAGACGGATTCGCTCAAGCTGGAGTGTTACCATCTTTGCTATGGCATTATAGAGTTTTTGCTCATTTGCATCATAATAATGGCTAAAACCTAAAGAGATAGAGCCGTAGTATGTTTTTTGGGCATTTTGAAAGTCTGTTACATAAAGGTCTATGTATTGTTCTTCTGATTTTTCAGGTTTTTGTTTTTCAAAAGATAAAGTATGCCTATCTGTTAAGAGCTTTATCTCGTTGATAGAACGCCTTATGCACTCTTTTTCATCCTGCGTTTGAATGATGGTATTGAAGACGTTAATGAGTTGTATATACTGTTTTAGTCTACGCTTATTTTCTTCTTCAAGGTTTTTCAAGGCAGAGGAAGTTGTCTGTAGCATTGTGTTAAAAGCATTGCTAAGGAGTTGAATTTCATCATTGGAATTGCATAGAAGTTTTCTTGAATAATCCTGTGTTTTTGTGATCTCATGGGTGACTTGGGTTAACTCTTCGATGGGTTTTATAATCCCTTTGGCATATTTCAAAGAGAGAAAAAGGACAAACAAAAAGATGACTACAGCAGCAACACTCATAAATCTTGTAAATTCATAGAGAGTAGCAAGTGCGGTACTTTTGTCAACTCCGTAGATAAGATACCAATGATTGGGAAAAAATTTGAGTCTGTTATAGACAATGACATAGTCATCATTTATGATGTGATTTGTCTTTTCATTGAAAGATAGATTTAAAGTTAGTGGTTTTCCTATTGTTGTGCCATTAGCTGCGTTTAGAATGTAAGAGTGTATACTTTTTTGTTGCGATAAAAAGATATCAAGGTTTTGTAAGTTATACTTTAGCACAAGGTAGCCCAATGCCTTTGTTTTATCAAAAGAAGCAAAAACTTTAGAGTAAAAAATAAGAAATTTATCTTGAATATAGTAAGCACTTTTTTGATTATATTCTTTGAGATAAAAGTTTTGTAGCAGATTATTTGTCTGCGAAGAGGCTAAGATACGAGAGTTGTTGTCAATGAAAAAAAGTATATTTTTCTTGTTAATATCTTTTGCTTTTTGCTCCAATAAATGAGATATTTTTTTATCTATATCATCTGCTAAAATATCATCCATAACATCGAGTGAGCTGAGAAATTTTAGATCGTTTTGCAGTGTGTTGATTTGTCTATCTATAAGCTTCGTTGTAACTTGCATCTGAGCGAACTGCTCATCTATGGTCTGCTTTACAAGTTTTGACTCTGTGAGATACATTGTGTAGATAAGTAAGATAAAAAAAGGAAAAAATCCAATAAATAAAAAAGTAAAAAAAAGTTTTCTGCGTAAAGATTTTTTAAAAAAGTTTAGCATCTCTAGTCCTTCCAACGGTAGATGACATGGATGGTATCATCAAGATTTACTGCGTTTATATAGCCAATGGCACCATCAACTTTTTTGACAAAAAGCTTGATGCTCTCCTGCGAAGTCATGCTGTGTGGTGGTCTGTGTCCAAGATAATGTTGTGTCATCCAGTAGCGTTTGAGATGTGATGGAGTCATTTGCAGTATATGTTTGTTAAAACTTTTTCGTATCTTATTGTTGGCTTCAAGGTTGAGAGGAATAATTTTAATGTTATCAATAAATGAGAGTTTTTTAAGATAGAGTGCTTTGAGTTGGTTTTTTGTTAGGTTTTTAATCTTTGAATGTGTTACTACGATATACTCATCAGCCTGTGCAAAAAGAGACAATATTTGTAGTATTAGGACTATTTTCACAAGGGCTTTCATTAAAAAAGTACCGAAAAAGAGAGCTGGAGTTTATTGTCTATGGGGCGTTTATGAAATTGATATTCGGCTTTAAAAGCGATAGGGTAAAGTGGTCGGTAGGTATATCCAAAGATGGCAAAGTTGTCTTGTTTATTTTTTACTTTGTCTTCATAACTTTCTAAACGCAGTATAGCCATATGTTGTGGGGTCATTCTGTAGAGTCCTTGAACATAAGCTGCATAAGGTGTTGTTAAGCCATTTGTTGATTCTTGATGTCCAATTTCACTTAAAAATTGATACTTTTCGTTTTCATATTTTGCACTTAAAAGGATGTAGTACAAATCCTGTACAGTGTTAGACTTTTCTATGTACTCATCATCATAATCACTCTCTTCTTCATATTCATTTTCTGTGCCATCATCATCTATATAAGAGTGAAGTTTATTAAAGTAGCCTACATTGAGTTTAAAAGTGTACTGCGATTTTGCATAGCTGATGCCAAGACCATAGTGACGATTTGTGCGATAGTTGTTGTATTTGCCGTCTATATCTTCATTGTTTTGTAGCATTACATCTACTTTGAACTCAGTTTGTGAAAACTTTGTATAAGAGGCATAAAGCCCTGTTGTGGACTCTGGGAAGATGATGTTTGTGCTTATTGGGTCTGAGGTTGTATCTCTTAAAACATTGATGGGTAAAAGGTTCCAAAAGCCTATGGGTGAGATATATTTTCCAACTCTTGCCATATAGTTTTCATTAAAAGTATAATCAACATAGAGGCGTTCAATGTAAAGGTTAGTGTCGTTGTTGACGAGAGAGGTGTCATTTTCTTGTTTTTCTGTGTAAAGATTTTTGTATTCTATTTCTGTTAAATAGGAAAAATTATTTGAACTACCATATCCCAAAAGAGCAATATCTCCTATCTTGTAGCGATCTTGCACCTTTGTATGTCTATACTCAGTGGAAATGTAACCGCCAAGATAAAAGGGTAATGATGCCACTTGTACACCATCACCTAGTTCGTAAGAGTTATCGGCGCGCAACAGAGAGATGAGCACGCCAAATAAAATGATAACTTTTTTCAAAGAGAGCCTTCTGAGTAAACTTTATTTATATTATACCCTATGGATTTGGTCCGTTATGACAATCGTAACAACTTACCTGATGTCCTTTGGCAAATGATTTACTTCCATGCTCTACTTGAAGTGTTCTATCACTAAATGTTTCAGAGAGTGCCGAACCGCGATAATCTGCACCGTGACATGCTTTACATTGTGCTGAGTTGTTCTCTGCTACATCTTGATGCATTGATACCCAGTTTTGTCCCACAGTATGCATTCCATGCGGTCCGCCTGTATTTGTATTTGGCATTGTTGTGTGACAAGATGTACATTCTGCGATTGTTCCGCTATGTCCTTGGACGTTAATACTTTGAAGATTATCAACGGCATGACTTGTTGGAAAGATTGCATGTGTTGAACCATGACAAGCTGAACATTGTAAGTCTCCATGTCCTGTTGAATATCTGTACATACTTACACCAACTTCAGGCGTATCTAGGTTTGTTGCAAATCTTCTATCTACTGCGTTTCGAAGTACACCGTTTTGTAAGGCTGAAGTGTATCTTTGTCCATCTTGATGACAGGCTTGACAGTTTGGTTCGTCTTTCCATCCTGTTCTACTTGAATTTCCAACATCATTGAGTGTACCGTGACAACTTTGACATTGCATTGTAAGATTACCATTTGCATCTTTTGCATCACCCATAGCCCCTCTTAAACACTGTGTACTTGAACCAGGATGACAACTATAACAAGCGTTTCTGTTGTTTGAGTCATTTAAACGTAGTCCGTTACTTGGGTCGATTACACCGGCATGTTTTGAATGAAGTGCCGTAGTTAAAGGTTGTGCATTTCCTACACTTGAAGTTCCTAAAGCATTTGAGCTATGACATGCTGCACAAAGTACTGGAGTTTTATTGACAACAACCGTATCATAAAGACTAGAATTATAATCATAACCTTTTGCTTTAAGTGTATCAAGGTCAGCTGTACTGATGACATGATTTTGATCATGTAATTTCAAGATATTTAATTTAAAATCTTTAATTGTGTTTGCATCGTTTACCCATCCTGAGATAGGTTTTGCATCACTCGAACCACCAACACTTGCGTGACATTTTGCACAATCCATTTCATCACTTACAGGTAAAACAATATTTGCTGTTGCTAAGGTTGTTCCTGCTGTATCTTTTGCTACAACTTTAACCATAGGGTAGTAGTTTGTGACATTGTCATCATCTCGGTTGATGATAGGAATACCAGTCGCTTCAAACCAGTTCTCAGTCGCGTTAAAAGTCATAGGCTGAGGTGCCAATGAAGGTGTTTTGTTTCCTGTAAGACCTACATCTACAACATTTGTAGCACCTGGAAAAAGAGATGTTACATAAGTCCAAAAGTTTGTTTTTGTACTACTTGTTGTGTTGATATGACCATTATAATTATATGATTCATATGTGATTATAACACCACTTGTTATGTGTTTATTTGATGTGCCTACTTTGTTTATAAGTTGTGCATTGAGGTTGTTGTAGGGTGGCAAGATAGTAAAAACAGAAAACTCACTTCCATCCATACAGTGCATTCCTAAATCATTCCATGCTAAAAGAGTGTATGTTCCATTGTTTGTTGGTGTTGTTCCACCTCCGGTTGTACCACCATCAGTAGTCGTGTCATCATAGTCATCATCATGCTCATCGTCATCATTTTTCAAATCTTGTTCGTACTGGTCTTTATTGTCTAATGAGTCCTGAAAATGAGTTTTGGCATCATCTTTTGAGACAACATCTGTTGTACTTTTTGATGTCAGTTCGGCAATTTGCGTATCACTTAAGTCACTGTTTTCTTCTGAAAGATTTACAGTATCATTGGATGGTTTTTCGACTATATCTATTCCGTTAGAAACATTTTTATCTGCATCTAAAGTTTGAATAACTCGTAAAATATTAACAACTCTTGGGTCATCTATAGTGCTGTTATCAACCAACTCTAGTGGTGTTATGACACTATTAGCTGTTTGGATTTTTGCACTGCCTAAGATAATGTTTCCAACTTTGAAAGTTGTTTCTTCACCAACTTTATAATCAAAGTAGCCATTATCATCGGTAACGCCGCTATATGAAGTTGACTGATAGTCAATGCCTTTTACAGGACTATCAAGAAACAGACCTGTACTCTGTAGGGAAGTAGAACTTTTAGATGAGTCATTTGTTCCACATCCACTTAGAGATATGAGTAGTGTGAGTATGAAAAATGCGAAGTATTTCATAAGATCTCCTCTTGGTGTTTTTATATTCAAGGAGCAGTATAAAATAGTTAAATGAAGATTTTATGAAGATTTATTAATTTTGTAACCAATGCCTCGAACATTGATGATAAAGTCCTTAATAGCAATCTTTTTACGTAAATTTTTGATGTGAACATCAACGACATTACTTTGTTTAATGGCATAATTGTCCTTGTTGATATGTTCGCTGAGTTGGTATCTACTGAGTACGATATTTTGGTTTTGCATAAAAAGTTCAAGTAGGTCAAATTCGGCTGTGGTGAGCTTGATAGGCTTTTCATCTACAAAAAGCTCGTGCGTTGTAAGGTCGAGAAAAACTTTACCAATACGTATCTGAGAAGACTTCTCCTTTGCTCCTTTACGAAGAAGAACTCGCATACGTGCAAGTAGTTCGATATTTGAGTAGGGTTTAGTCAGATAGTCATCCGCTCCAGAGTCCAAAACTTTTACACGGTCGTCTATTTCAGAGTTTGCAGAAAGCATCAGAACAGGAACATCTATCTGCGTCGCACGAATCTCTTTGAGAAGCTCAAGACCATCTCCATCTCCTAAGTTCCAGTCAAGTAAGATAAGCGCATAACTATTTTTGTCTATAAATTCTTTTGCATTACGGTAGCCTGAAGCTATGTCACAACTATATTTTTCACTTTTTAAAAGTTTTTGTAGCTGTTTTGCGGTTTGAGTGTCATCTTCTACTATTAAAATATGCATCTAAGTACCTTTCCTTATTAAACAAAACTTTTTTTACCACTTCTATCATACATATCTTTATACCTGAAGGTGATAAGATTTTCCATGATAGCAAAAAGAACGATAAAGTTTAAAAAACTACTTCCTCCATAACTAAACATTGGGAGTGGAACTCCAACGACAGGAGCATAGCCTATGGTCATTGAGATATTTACACCCATATAAATAAATATCATAAAAGATATGGATATGGTAACAACTTTGATGAAGTAATCTTTGTTAAAAATACTTAAACTCATAAGATGTAAAATGAGCATAGCATACAAAGCGATAAGGGCTAAAGCTCCTAAAAATCCTGTCCGCTCAACCACAAAAGCAAAGATGAAGTCACTCGTAGCAATAGGCAAAAATTTCATCTGCGTTTGTGTGGCATCTTCTTTGTTTTTTCCTGTCCAGCCACCTGAGCCAATGGCAATGATAGACTGCTGTACGTGATACGATGGTTTTTCACTTAAAAAGTCCGTGATTCTTGTTCTTTGATAATCATGGAGTAAAAACTTGTAGGCGATGGGCGAAAAGATTAATATTACTGTAGCAATGGTCGCTACAATCTTCCAGTAAACACCTACATAGAACAAAACGCCATAACCGATGAGCAAGAGAACAAGTGCTGTTCCTAAGTCTGGCTCTTTAGCAATGAGAATAAAGGGGAGTAAAATATAGGCACTCAGCTTTAAAAACTCTTTAAGTCTGTAGCCGTGAACAGGAGGAGGATTTTTATGTATAAGATAAGCTAGCATCAAAATGAGAGCAGGTTTTACAAACTCTGAGGGTTGTATGGTTGCATTGATAAAAGGAATATCTATCCATCTTTGTGCGCCTAAACGCGAATGTCCAAAAAATTCCACCCCAAGCAAAAGAGCAATATTTCCCCAATAAATAAAAGGAATAAGCCAACTCATGCGACGAATAGGCAAAAGAAAGACGATAAGAAATGTGATAAATGCGATGCCGACATAAGCAAGCTGCTTTTGTGCAAGTGCTGGAACCGCTTCACCAATCAACCAATGTGACATACTGACAAGCGGTATGAGAAGAATGATAGAAAGAAAGTCAAATTGTGATAAAATACTCTTATCAAATCTCCACAAGTTTGTAACTCCAAATTAAAATTATATATGATTGTAACATAAAGGGCGTAAAAAATGATAAATACAAAAGAGTATCTGTGTGAAAATCCAGAAAGATTAGACACATTTTTAACAACACAGATAGGACAAACACGCTCGCAAATAGCAGCACTTATTAAAAATGACTCTGTTTTTGTTGATGGAAAAAAAGTTGCCCGTCCGGGTGTAAAGTTAAAAGCAGGGCAAACTGTAAAAGTTGAATTTCCTGAAGCAAAAAAACAAAAAGCACTTGATGTTGATTTTGACGTTGAAGTTCTTTATGAAGATGATGATGTTTTAGTTATCAACAAACCAAGCGGTGTGACAGTACATCCCGCACCTAGTGTCAAAGAAGCGACATTAGTTGACTGGCTCAAACATAAAGGCATCAGACTCTCTACCATTAGTGGTGAGGAGCGTCATGGAATAGTGCATCGTTTAGATAAAGGAACGAGCGGCACAATGGTTGTTGCAAAAAACAATGAAGCACATGAATTTCTCTCCAAACAGCTGCAAGATAAAAGTATGGGAAGGTATTATATCGCTGTTGTTACTCCTCCTTTAAAAGAAGATGTTACAATTATTGAGTCAAAAATAGCTAGAAGTCCACACAATCGTTTGAAGATGGCTTCAGGCATTGCCAATGGTAAAACGGCTAAGACTATGTTTAAACATTTGGCACTAAGCCATGATGAAGATTCGCAGTTGATTGCTTGTAAACTATTTACTGGGAGAACACACCAGATTAGAGTGCATTTAGAGAGTATGAACCGTCATATTTTGGGAGATCATATCTATGGAATAAGCCCAAAACAAGAGAAGGCGGAACGTATTTTGCTTCATGCTTACTTAATTTACTTTATTCATCCCAGTACAAAAGAGAAGCTCTATTTTAAAGCTGAATTTGATGAAACAATGCAAGAGATAATATATAAAAAATTTGATACGGAGATTTTAAATGAAGTTATTAACACTGAGTACATTATGCACAGTTTCACTGCTAATTCTTAGTGGTTGTACTACGACACCAACGCCTGAGAAAAAGGCAGTCATAGACTCTACACTTCCAGTTGTTACTTTGACAAAAAATGGAATTATTACAGATATGAAGACTGTTGCGTTTGAGTGGAAAAGTATTCAAGACCCAAGAGTGAGTGCGATATACCTTTATAAAAGAGATCCAAAAGATACAGAGGTAAAAGGTTTACAGTTTTTAACAAGTATAGAAAATAGATATAAAACACATTATGTAGATATCACAAATGAACCAAACTCAAGATATGAGTATGCCTTTCGTACAGTAAGTAAAAATGCAGAGGGCAAGCTCAGTCAGATATATAAAGTCAGCACACTTCCTGTTTTACGCTCAGTTGCATGGATTCATTCTATCGTTGGACTTCCAAGAATGGCGAAAATAATTTGGCGACCGCATCAGAGTGAGCGAGTTGAATCTTATATCATCGAGAGAAAAACTTTAGAAGATCAAAAATGGGAAGAGATAGATAGACTCGAGGGAAGACTCAACGCAGAATATATTGATACAGAGTTAGAAGATAATCATGTCTATTTTTATCGTATTAGAGTTGAAACCTTTGATGGTATAGTCTCTACTCCTTCAGAGATTGTAAAATCAGTCACAAAAGCTTTGCCTAAAGGTGTTTCTCATATCACCGCTACAAAAGATCTTCCTAAAAAGATCAAAATTGATTGGGAAGCTTCAAAAAATAAAGATTTTAAAAGATACTATCTTTATAGAGCAGATGCAATGCATGGTCGTTATGAACTCATAGCCAAACTGTACAACAATACTTTTTTAGACAAAATAGATAAAGATGGTCAGTCCTACTTTTATCGTGTGAGCGTAGTAGATAAAGATGGACTTGAGAGCAAACATGATAAACATACAATTATGGGAATGACACTTAGTAAACCTGAAGCACCTGCTATAGCAGAAGCAAAGTTACTCGGTAATGTAATCAAGTTGACTTGGAAAAACACAGATCCAAGAATCAAATCTTTTATTGTTGTAAGAAAGCACAAAGATGGTTGGTTTAAAGAAGATGTGAAAAGATTTAAAAACATTAAAGCAAATGTATTTATAGATAAAAACATTCAGCCAGAGAGTACGTATACTTACATAGTTTACGGTGTTGATAAAAACAATATTATTTCCAAAGCAAGTAGTGAGATTAAGATTGAGACGCCTGAGTCTGATAAAATCATAGAAGCTCCAAAAGTAAACGCAGTAGAAAAAAAAGTAGCTACAGAGCCTAAGCCTGTAAAAAAAGAACAAATAGTGCAGGAGATTATCTCTCCTACTGATGATTTAGATTTAAACGAGATTTAATGCCACATTTACATATAAAAGAATTTACACAGATACAAACCCCAAGTAGTAAAGATGGAGTCTCTTTTAACTTCATCGCTCAGAATGTAAACCATGAGGATGAGAGACTCATCTCAACAACTGTGGATGGAGAAGATTTCTTTTTACTTGTAAAAGAAGAAGAGAACAGAAGCCTGCTAAAAACAGATAAGTTGACACGTCCAGCCTCTATTCACAATGTGCATCGTGCCTTACTTGCTTATGCAAACGCAGCTAACTTAGATGTCATAGCTTCAAATGTTCCGCCTCAAGCGCAAAAAAACATCCATCTTCAAGAAGAGACAGCTCTCAAGAAGATAGAGCATTTTGCTAGTGACTTTCCTTCTGATAAAGAGGTTCGCATCGAAGTAGGTTTTGGCTCAGGCAGACACCTTTTACATCAAGCAGCGAGTAATCCTGATGTTTTGTTTATCGGGATTGAGATTCATCGTCCTTCTATAGAACAAGTGCTAAAACAAAGTGTTATTCAAAAACTAGACAACCTTTTAATATTAGATTATGATGCACGTCTTTTTATGGAACTTATTCCTTCTAATCTTGTAGGCGCTATTTATGTGCATTTTCCTGTTCCTTGGGATAAAAAGCCACACCGTAGAGTGATATCTACCTCCTTTATCCAAGAGGCACGTCGTGTTTTAAAAGTTGGTGGAACGCTAGAGCTGAGAACGGATAGTGAAAACTATTATGCTTACTCTTATGATACTTTTATCGCGTTTAATAAAACGATATTGCATATAAATAAAAACAAAGAGATTGCTGTAAGTTCAAAGTATGAAGATAGATGGAAAAAGATGCAAAAGAACATTTATGATGTGACAATGATAAATGAAGAGGAGTCTGAAGCTTTAAATATCGAAGGTGACTTCTCTTTTGCAGGAAAGATCTTAGCTCAAGATGAACTGCTGAAATTGCATAAGCAAACTGTTAGATTTGAGAATGGTTTTATCCATTTTGAGAGAGCTTATAAAATAGTTGATGGAATAATGCTGCGTTTATCTATGGGAAGTTTTGACAGACCAGAACACCTCTATATCTTGGTAAAAGGTGATGAGGTTTCCTATTATCCAGAATTGCCACTCAAATCAAGAAGTAATCTCAATGCTCATAAAGAACTCAATAAGGTTTTAAATGGATAAAGTAATAATTGCACAAAACTTATCGCTTGCTTATTCTGATGAAGATACTATCATTAATAAGGCAAATTTTTCTATTGACTCAGGTAGTTTTGTCTTTATTACTGGTGCAAGTGGAAGTGGAAAGTCAACGCTTTTGAAGTCACTCTATGGTGCATTAAAGCCCATAGAGGGGAGTTTAGTCGTTGGTGGAGTTGAACTCAAAGGTGTTTCAAACAAAAAGCTTAACTTTTTGCGTAAACATCTCGGCATAGTGTTTCAAGATTATAAGCTTGTCAAAGAGTGGACAGTTGAGAAAAATATCATGCTACCGCTTATCATCAATAGCTATGAAAAAAGTGTAACACAAACGCAGGTAGACTCACTCTTAAAACATGTTCGTCTTAAACATCAAGCAGGAAAATATCCTTTAGAATTAAGTGGTGGAGAACAGCAACGCGTTGCAATGGCAAGAGCTTTAGCACATAATCCTATCTTAATTTTAGCAGATGAGCCAACAGGAAACTTAGATGACTACTCCTCACAACTTATTTGGAACCTACTTGAAGGTGCAAATGAACAGCTTAACACTACGGTAATCGTGGTGACTCATCATATTCCTGAGACAATGAAGGTAGAGTATAAGCACTATCACATAGAGTTTGGAGATATTCATGAAGTCCTTTAAAAATCATCTCTCTCTTATTGTTGCGCTTGTTAGTATCTTATTTTCACTTCAGATTTTTACTATAGTTGAGCGTTCTATAGATGCATATAAAGATAAACTTGCAACAAATTATTCACTTGTGATTGTGAGCCAAAAAAAGCTTGAACAACAAGCCTTATTAAAAAAAGTACCGACTATAGCGACTATGGAAGAAATATCGCCTGATAGTGTCATAAAAAAACTAGATACTAAAATAAGCAAAAAAAATATGGATTTACTTAAAGTTACTCTGCCGAAGTTTTATAAGCTGCGTTTGAAAAAGTATCCAACGCCTGATGAGGTTGAAGGTATTACAAAAAAATTGATGAGTATTGCTTCTATCACAAAGGTGGAGACGTTTTCAGCTACACATGACACGATTTATAAGCTTTTGTTACTTTTTAAAACTGTTATTTTTGTCCTTGCTTTTACTATTCTTGTTGTGACTGTTTTACTTATCTTTAAAGAGCTTCGCATATGGCAGTTTAAACATAATGAACGCATGAGCATTATGAGTCTTTTTGGTGCGCCTACGTGGTTGCGTTCAGCCGTACTGTTTCGTCTTGCTATTGTTGATGCACTTATTGCAGCATTCATTAGTTTTGTGATTTTTGCTTACATATCTTCTACTGAGTGGGTAAGCCAACAACTGCATACTATTGGAATTCAAATTATTGTTTTTGACAAAGGGTATGACTTTTTGATGATGCTTGGTGTTTCTATCATTGTCTCAGTTTTTCTTGCAGGTTTTATAGTTTTGGGACATAAAGAAGAGGTATGATGCATAAGATTTTTCTCGCTTTTGTACTTCTTTCTTCTGTGCTTTTTGCACGTGCAGAGATCGATACAAAGATAAAAAAGACGCATACAAAGTTAAGCTCATATAGTAAAAACTATGCCAATATAAGTAAAAAAATGTCAAATACAGCTAGAGCTATTTTAAAACAAAAAGCAAAACTTCAAAAACAGATGAAGTATCTGGAAAAATTAAAAAATGACCTAGCCTCTAAAGAGTTGACTTATGGTGAAAATACAAAACAACTCCAAGAGTTAAAAAAAGCACAAAGCAAACTACAAGAACAAAAAAACAAGCTTGAAGAAGAGCTTGTGTTTGTCATAGCTCAAAGTGTTTCACTCTCTGTTATCTTGGAAGAAGAGTACCCTGAAAATGAAGAGTCTCTAATACAGATAGAAGTTCTAAAATCAAAACTAAAAGTTTCCAAGGAAAAAGCAAAAGAACTAGGAAATAAATTTTTTGAGTATGAAAAAACTATTGGGCTCTTAAATTCACATGCAAGTTCTTTAGAAAAAAGTATCTCCTTTATTGATAAAAAGAGAAAAAAACTGCTCGCTACAACAAAAGCAAATAAACTAGCACTGAAAAAACTTGAACGAGCAAAGGCATCGTATAAAAAAGAGTTGAAAAAATTGTTACAAAGACAAAGGGCACTTAAAAGTACTCTTGAAAAACTTAACCTTGTAAAAAAAGATGAAAGAAGAAAAGCAAAATTAGAGAGAGAACGAAAACGTGCTTTTGCCGAAAAAAATGTTAATCTTAATGAAAATCTTCCTAAGGTGAAAAAACATGGCAGTAGCTATCAAAGTATGAAAACCATTCGGTATAGAGGTAGAAAAACGATAGCCCCACTTGATCGTTATACGATTACAAAAAAATATGGAACATATACAGACCCGATATATAACATTAAAATCTTTAACGAATCTATCTCACTTAAAGCGAAAAAACCAAATGCTAAAGTGAAAAATGTACTCAATGGGAAAGTAATCTATGCAGATAATACCGCAGTCCTTGATAACATAGTCATCATAGAACATAAAAATGGACTTCATACTATTTACGCAAATCTTTCTCAGATTGCCCCAAATATCAAAAGAGGGAAGAAGGTTAAACGGGGAGCGGTGATAGGGCGTATACAAAATGAACTTGTGTTTGAAGTAACACAAAAATCGTATCATATCAACCCGATACGTTTATTTAAATATTAGACTTCATGCATAATCTAAATATATATATTTAGGTTATGCATGAAGTCTATTTTTAGATATAATTTCAAAAATAAAATTATAGAGAAATAATATGAACTTTATTCAAACTCGTGGTGTTGATAGTGCTAAATCTGAAAAGGTAACTTTTTCAGAAGCGATTTTAAGTCCAATAGCCTCTTTTGGCGGTCTTTATGTACCGGAGAGTCTTCCTGATTTAGGGGAAGAATTTTTAAACAAACATCTGAACTCTTCATACAAAGAACTAGCAAAAGATATGCTTTCTCGTTTTGAGATAGATATAGATAGTGCTGTTATTGATGAAGCCTTACAGTTATATGATAAGTTTGATGATGCGTCAAATCCTGTTCCTGTTGTTAAAGTAAAAGAAAATCTTTATATCAGTGAACTTTATCACGGACCAACCCGCGCATTTAAAGATATGGCATTGCAACCTTTTGGTGTTGTTTTATCTTCCATTGCACAAAGATTAAATCAAAATTATCTTATCCTAGCTGCTACAAGTGGAGATACTGGTCCTGCTGCTTTAGAAACATTTAAAAACCGTAAAAACATTAAAGTGGCTTGTCTGTATCCTGATGGTGGAACAAGTGATGTACAACGTTTACAAATGGTTACAGAAGATGCTGCTAACCTGAAAGTGATTGGAATCAATGGCGTTTTTGATGATGCACAAAATGCACTGAAAAGACTTCTGGCTTCTGAGAGTTTTAAAAAAGCATTGCATGAAAAAGATACAAAACTCTCAGCTGCAAACTCTGTGAATTTTGGGCGTATCATTTTTCAAATCATTTATCATATTCACTCTTATTTGGAGCTTGTGCGTCAAGATGCAATCTCTATGGGAGAAAAAGTTTACTTAAACGTGCCAAGTGGAAACTTTGGAAATGCTCTTGGTGGTTACTATGCTTGGAAGATGGGTCTGCCGGTTGAAAAAATCATCATCTCATCAAATGAGAACAATGTCCTTACTCGCCTTATTCGTGATGGAAAATATGACCTAAGAGATTCAAAAGTCATTGGGACAACTTCTCCTGCTATGGATATTTTAAAATCTTCCAATGTTGAGAGAGTTTTATATGATCTTTTTGGAGAAGCAAGAACGAAAGAACTTATGGAGAGTCTTGAGACGGAGCATATGTATGAGCTAAACGCAGTAGAACTTAAAAAACTTCGAGAATATTTTGATGCAGATTTTTGTATAGGCGCAGAGGGCAAAAAGTATATAAAAGAGACATTTGAGAACTACAACTATCTTATGGATCCACATACTGCAACTTGTATGAAGTCTTATGAGACTTGTTCTAAGCCTGAGATAAAAACTATTGCATATTCAACTGCAGAGTGGACAAAATTTTCACCAGTCATTGCAAATGCCTTAACAGGGGAAGTAGATACTAAAGACATTAAAGCTTTAGAGTCCATCTCTCAAGTGGCACATCTTGAAATTCCAGCTATGATAAAGGAATTGTTTACAAAAGAGATAGCACAAAAAACTGTTATCGAAAAAGAAAATATTGAAGAAGAGATACTGAAGTTTTTATAACTTTCGTATCTACAACTTTGAGTCTACTCTAAACCATATTTCTTCAAATCTACTTTAATCTCTTTAGCTTTATCTTTTAATATTTTTTGAATTACAGGATTTCTATCCATCTTGTAGGTTTCAGTTTTAACAACTTTTCCACTGTGATCATAGTACTTTTTAAGACCGACTTTGTAGTTGTTTTTGTAATAAACGTCAGATGATTTGTAACCATCTTCATCCCAGTCCGTCATTACACCTTCTCTTTTTCCGTTGATATAATTGACTTGTGAACCTAGTTGTCCATTATCATAGTACATTTTTTGGATTCCATCTTTTTGTCCATTGAGATACTTTACAACAAGCTTTTTTTTGCCATTGTCATAGTAAGAAGTGTAGATGCCATTTTCTTTGCCATCTTTAAAGTTTACTTTTGATTTGATATGACCATCATCAGTGTACCAAGTTGTCATTCCTTCTCTTTTACAGTCTATGTAGGTTGATTCTTGTGTAGAGTCTTTGACAATATGTTTGCCAGGATTTTTACATAAAAGTGCACTCTTTTCTTGCGCATAAAGTGAAACAGAAGAAAATAATAAACTAGAACTCAATAATATATGAAGTGTTTTCATAGCCAAACCTTTTTGTTTTAATATTAAAAATAATTATAGCATACTTGTTTTAGAATAAAGTTTTACTATTCATATAATAATATCTAACATATTAAGGCATAGCTAATTATTACTAATGTAAAATATAGTCATAGGGATAATTATGAATGATTCAATGGAAGAAGAACTAAGAAAAAAACGGGATATGCTTTATTATAACCAGTTGGTAACAAATGAAAGAAAGGCAGAAGCTAAGCGTAACAAAAAATTGAAAAAAAAGAGAAGCACAAGTTTTGGCTCTCAAAAAGTTGATTTTAAAGATTACATATACGTTCCTGAAGAGTGGGAAGGTTTGGCGTATGCTATTTATTTTGTACTAGTTCCTTATATAACGGGAGCTATCTTTCTTTTCTTGGTGGTTGCCCGTGGAAGTTATGAAAATTTTATGCTTCTAAACTTAAATGCTTTTCCTATTGTATGGATAATAGGCTATGAGATAGTTGCGGTTTGTCTCTTGGTATGGATACTCGTACTCTTTCTTAATTATGATCCCGAGGATGATGATTATTAACTAAACGCAGTAGCGTGAACTTTTACAGTTCAACTGCTTTTTTATAGGCGCTCTCTACTGCGTTTATACACGCACTTCTTACATTTCCATCTTCAAGTGCTCCATATCCTGCTGCTGTCGTGCCACCAGGACTCATCACTCCATCTTTGAGCAAAGCAGGATGGATATCTTGAATAAGTGTCCCAAAACCATCAAATAAACCTCTCATAATAGCCATAGCATCATCACGTTTGAGTCCTTGTTTTACTGCACCATCAGCGAGGGCTTCTGCTACAAGTGCAAGATATGCTGGACCACTTCCGGCAAGTGCTGTGGCAATATCTATCTCTTTTTCACTTCCAAGCCAACGAGTTGCCCCAATAGCACCTAAAAGTTCTAAGGCTTCATCTTTAAACGCAGTATCACCTGTTAAAGTAGTCATAGATTTCCCTACACTTGCAGCAAGATTTGGCATGGTGCGAACTACTGCGTTTGTGTTGAGATTTGATTGTAATTTTTCTATGCTTGTTCCTGCTAATACTGAGTAGATTATCTTTGCAGTACCTTGAAGTTTGTGTGAAATCTCCTCTACATTTGCTGGTTTGACACACAGCATGATAGTCTTGTCGTTTATGTCAAAGTTATCAAGAAGATGCTTTTGTATCTCCACACCTAGTGCATTTTCAAACGCAGTAAGCTTGCCTAAATCTCTTCCTACTACTTCGATTTTATAATTGTTTTTAAGTCCCTTGGCAATGCTTAAAGCCATATTTCCATTTCCAATAAATGTGATAGTTTTCATAAAAGTCCTAAATATTTTTCTAGAAGTATAGCATATGGCAAATATGAGTGAAGGATAAAGTCAAAATAATCTAAAGTGTGTTACTATGACATTCTTAAAATTTAACGTTAAAATGAGCAACAAAATGGAACAATTTTTACAAGAAGCAAAATCTTCAAGCAGAGTATTAAATACTTTGAGTGGACATGAAAAAAATAGAATCCTTAAAGAGATGGCAAATTCTTTGCGGGCAAATACTATGAATCTTATAGAAGCCAACGCAATAGATATGATGGAAGGGGAAAAGAACAAACTCTCTTCGGCTTTGATGGATAGACTTTTTTTAGATGAAGAGCGTATAGAGTCTATGGCTGTGGCTATAGAAGAGATAGCGGCACTCAAAGAACCTGTAGGTCGGGTACTTGATGGCTGGGTAACTGATGATGGTTTAAAGATTGAAAAAGTAAGTATTCCTATCGGAGTGATTGGGATTATTTATGAATCCCGTCCAAATGTGACGAGTGATACCGCAGCGCTTTGCTTTAAAAGCTCAAATGTTTGTGTGCTTAAAGGTGGAAAAGAAGCTGAACACTCAAACAAAGCTATTGCACTCGCACTAAAAGCTGTGTTGGAGAATAATGACCTGCCAAGTTCATTGATCTCGCTTATTCCAGACAGTTCACGTGAGGGTGTTGCCAAACTTATCAAGATGGATAAGTATGTTGATCTGATTATTCCACGTGGTGGAGCAGGGCTTATCAAGTATGTGAGTGAAAATGCAACTGTGAGTGTTGTCAAGCACGATAAGGGGCAGTGTCACACTTACATCGACAAAGATGCGAACATTTCAAACGCAGTAAAGATTGCTATCAATGCAAAAGTGCAAAGACCGGGTGTTTGTAATGCTATGGAGACTTTACTTGTCGATAAGGCAATAGCAAAAGAGACATTACCAATTTTAAAAGAGGCTTTTGATAAAACACATACAGAGTTAAAAGGTTGTGTCAATACACAAGAGATTATAGAGGTTGCAAATGCAACAGATGAAGATTATGATACTGAATATCTGGCAAATATTTTAAATCTTAAAGTAGTGGAGGGCGTACAAGGTGCTATAGAGCATATCGTACGCTTTGGTTCGGGACATTCTGAGTCTATCATCACTGAAAACATAACAACAGCAGAAGCATTTTTGAACAACATTGATGCAGCTGCAGTTTATGTTAATGCTTCGACACGTTTTACTGATGGTGGTGCATTTGGTTTTGGTGCGGAAGTAGGTATCAGCACCAACAAACTTCATGCACGTGGACCGATGGGAATAGAAGGCCTAACAACGTATAAGTACAAAATCTATGGTCAAGGGCAAATAAGATAATGCTCTGTATAGAAGAACTTAAAAAGGTTAGTTTCTTTGAAAACTTAGATGAGAAAGAGTTAAAACTTTTACTTTCTATATCTAGAAAAAGAAACTTTTCTCAAGGTGAAGTGGTTTTTTATGAAAAAGAGATGCCAAGGCATCTTACTATGGTGCTTCAAGGAACTATAAAAATATATAAAATTGATCCTAAAAACAATGAGATAGTTTTACACCGTTTCATCCCTTCAAACTTTGTAGCTGAAATGGCTGTTTTTGAGGGTATCTGCTACCCAGCGTCTGCTGCGTTTGAAACAGAGGGCAGTGTACTAGAGATTGATTTTGAAAAGTTTAAGCAGCATTTTTTAAAAAATGAAGATATAGCCTTAGCCCTTTTTCGTTCTTTGACACAAAAAATAAAATATTTAGATAATGTAATCAATCTCAATGTCATACTTGATTCAACCGCAAGAGTTGCGAAGTATATTTGTGAAAACGATGATGCTTTGAAGATGAAAAACAATCAGCTTGCACAGTACTTGCATATGACACCTGAAACGCTCTCTCGCATCCTTAAAAAGTTTGTAAAACTTGGGTTTGTAAAAAAATCAAAAAACACTTTTATGATTATAGATAAAGAAGCACTGACAATTCTTTACGAATAATCTTACCGTATTGATATAAGTCAACTTTTTTTTACCCTTTGTGTTTTACAATTGCACAAATTATTAAAAGAAGGATTGAATTATGTCACATATTCCAAACGAAGCACAAAAAGTAGAAATTGAAGGTGCTACTGTAGATTTTTATAAATTAGAAAAAGATGGACAAAGTACCTATTACTTTGACACTTCAAAAGAGGGTCCCCCACATCCAATGGTTAATGCAATGGCAGGAATTGCTGCAATTAAAGGCACAAATGGTACAGTAGTAATGATAAATCATAAAGCACCAGGTGGACTTTTTGCAAAACTTGAAAATGATGTACAGTACGTTATAGAAGAGTTGTCTGATGGACTTGTCAAAGTTGTTTTTTCTTACAATCCAAATGCAACAGCAGAAACAGATTTGACGCAAACATCTTGTGCAGGATAAGCAAACAAGATGAACAGCATCTCGCAAGATTTTGCCCCTCCCTTTAAACTTATAGCTCCCTTTTTTATTATTGGGGGGTTTTTCTATATCCTCTCTAGTTTAGCTGTTTTCTTATTTGATGTTGATGATTTACTCTTTAGTTCCCCAGCTGTCATTAGTTTTATGCATCTCTTTTTATTAGGATTTGTTATGATGACCATCTTTGGCGCGATGGCTCAGCTTGTTCCAGTTGTTCTTGAAGTAGGGCATTTTGGTGTAGAGCTTTTTTATGCTATTTGGCCCTTGCTTCTCATAGGTACACTTTTGATGGTATTTGGATTTTTATATTCGGCTGCCTTATTGCCCTATGGAGGGATGATTGTCCTTATCAGTATGATGATATTTGTTGGTGAGATATTTTTAACTATAAAAAAAGTAGAGAAGCTTACACTTGTGATGAGTAGTGTTTTAATATCAAATACTTTTTTATTTTTTGGGATTATATTTGGCTTGCTAATGGCACTTGCGTATGCAGGGACAATTTCATTAGATATCTCACAAATGCTTCGTGCGCATATCTATTTAGTTGTGGGTGGTTACATTGGTGTTACTATCATGGGACTCTCCATCGTCCTTGTACCTATGTTTACACTCTCACATAGTTTTTCATTAGTACCATTGAGAATTTCGATAAGTCTAATGAGTGTGGGTGTCGTAAGTGTCGTGCTATCATCCCTCTTTAATGCGAATGCTTTAGCATATCTAGGTTACTTTTTATCATTTTCTTCTTTGCTTTTTTATTTTTATATTATTTACATTATTTATAAAACGCGACCAAGAAAAGAGAACGATATTTATGCTATTTCTTTGATGTTTTCCTACTCTGCAATGCTCGTAGGCTTAGTCTTTGCCGTGCTTTATTTTATACTCAATGAAGAGCGATTTATGTTAGCGTCTGCTTGGGTATTTTTCTTTGGCTTTTTTGGCTTTTTGATAACAGGGCATATCTATAAAATAATCCCATTTTTGGTATGGTTTGAGCGATTTTCTCCTCTTGTTGGAAAACAAAAGATTCCGATGCTCGCAGATATGATACCTCAAAAAAGTTCACAGGCACAGTTTGTTTTTTCAAGTGTTGGTGTAGTCTTGGTGACTATTGCTATAGTAACAAAGAGCGATATGCTTTTACATGGAGGTGCATCATTTTTATTTATCGGTGCGCTTGCTTTTGTAAGAAGTATGCTCTATATGATAAATTTTAAATAAAGGATAGAAAAATGATGTACACAAAAGATGAAATATTTCAAGCTATCTCAACTGTAATTGATCCTGAAGTTGGTTTTAACCTTGTAGAGATGGGGCTTATATATGATGCCTCAAGCGATGATGAGGGAAATGTAAAAGTAACGATGACGCTCTCAACAAAAGCCTGTCCACTACATCAAATGATCCTTCAATGGGTTAAAGAAGCAGTTGAAAAACTACCTAATGTTAAAGATGTTGACATTGAAGTCGTTTGGGAACCAGCATGGAATATCTCAATGGCAGATGATAATGTTAAAAAAGCACTTGGTGCTTAGTAGGTCTTAATTCTTCTTAAACTATGTTATTATTGTGAAAATATAGCGAAAAGGCTAAAGTATGAGTTATTTTCCAGCTTTTTTAAAGCTTGAGGGCAAAAAAATTTTGATTGTCGGTGGTGGAAACATTGCGTATGAAAAACTAGAGAAGCTTTTAGACTTTACTACAGATATTCACATTGTCGCAGTGGAGTTTTCTCAAATGATGACTGCAAAGATAAAAGAAAAAGGGCTGACTTATGAGCAAAGAACTTATAAAAAAGGTGATATTGCTGAGGTGGCTATTGTTATCATAGCAGTAGATGACATCTCCTTACAAGCTGAAATATTTGAAGAGTCAAAAGAGTATAAATGTTTATGCAATGCTGTGGATTCGGTAAATTATTGTGATTTTATTTTTCCTTCATATATGAAAGAGGGTGATTTAACCATCGCTGTTTCAACATCAGGTGCATCACCTGCAATGGCAAAATACTTACGGACTTATTTGCAAGAGTTAATACCCAAAAATATTGGAAGATTTTTGCAGGAGATGAAGGTACTGCGTTTGACTTTGCCAAAAGGAAAAGAGAGAATGAAAACCTTAGATGAAAAAGCAAAAAACTACATCCAAGAGTGGAGTAAATTTTAATTATAAATCAGTCGTACATCCAAGTAAATCATATCCATCTTCTATACTTTGTGTTTTTTTTGCGACAAAGAGATAGATGGCTGCGTTGAGGCGAGCAAGTTTTATGTACTCATCTGAAGGGTTTTTTAGTTCTTGAAGTGAATCTTCGAGAGTGATCTTATCCCATGATTTCTTATAATGGATACCAAAATATTTCGGATCTATTGTAAATTCGCTAATATCATCATTAGCAACAATCCATAAATTTCCTTTACTAAATAGCTCTGGTGTTCCCTCGTTTCCCTGAATAAGTGCAAAATTTTTATATCTTTTAGAAAAAACAGCTGCATATTTTTTTACATAGGGCTTGTGAAATACACCTGTAATGGCATAATCACTTTGTGCAACACCAGAAAGCTTTTCTATAGTGTTAAACGCAGTACGTAAACCAAGTTTATTTCTAATGTCAGTAAGTTTGTGGAGCTTGTGAAAAAATTTTTCTCTATCGAAATAATGGATATTATGTTCAAGGTTCGTTTCATTTATAATCTCTTTAATAGGTATACCATTTTTTGCAGGTTGTTTATCATCACCAACTAGAATGAGATTGAGGTTTTGTTTTTGAAGTGCTTGTGCTGCGAGTGAAAAAATATAAGGATTTTTTACTTTACCATCAAACGGATAACCAAGTTCTATGGAGTTTTCAACTTTACTTTTGGTGGTGTTTTTATCAAAAGCTGCCAATGAGCCACGAAATTCATCAATTGTTTCAGGTTTTAGTCTCCATCCTAGCAAAAAAGCAGCGATTTGTTCACTTGAAACACTCTGGTTCAAAATCTGTTGCATCATATCTTCTGCTTCATCAAAGCTTAAATCTCTGTTCCCTTTTGGTCCGGTACCCACTGCACGTATATAGTTAAAAAAATCCATAGTTTACCTCTCAAACCATTGTAGTTGCTCTCTAAGTGTAACAACTTTACCCACAATAATAAGTGCAGGGGTGGGAAGTCCTTTAGCTTTTTCAACGATATCCAAGAGTGTTCCTGTGACAACGCGTTGCTCTTTTGTTGTACCTCTTGATATAACAGCACAAGGATAATCATTTGGTTTACCTATTTCTCTAAGTTTAGAAGATATTTTTTTGAGGTTGTGTAGCCCCATTAAAAAGACAATCGTCTCATCTGTTTTAAAGTTTTCCCAAGGGATTTGAGAAGTCTCTTTGTTTGGTGATTCATGTCCTGTAACTACTCTAAAACTCACCGCTACACCACGATGTGTAACAGGGATACCTGCATAAGCAGGAACACTGATAGCAGAGCTTATCCCTGGGATAATATCGTACTCTATATTTCTTTTATGAAGATATGCACCCTCTTCACCACCACGACCAAAAACAAATGGATCTCCTCCTTTTAAACGGACGACTATACTATGCTTGAGGGCATTTTGATAGATAACTTCATTTATCTCATCTTGAGGGAGTGTATGCCGACCATCTTCTTTACCAACATAAACAAACTCACAGCCATCTTTTGCTATTTCAAGTATTTCTGGATTGGCAAGTCTATCGTAGATGATGACATCTGCTTGTGTGATCACTTTATGGGCTTTAAGTGTCAAAAGCTCAATATCACCAGGACCTGCGCCTGTTAAGTATACTTTTGTAGTTTGCATGCTATTCTCTCTTTTGATTTTGCTTGAGTAATATACTATTTATATGATTTAAAAAAGTTTAGAATTGAAAAATTAAAGAATTACTAATGTTTAGCTAAATATTCTTTAATCTTTTCAACAGTTTTTCTGAGTGTTTCTTTATAATTAGCCAATGAATTTTCTAGATTCTCAAAGGCATTGTTTTTGATATATTGTTTTGCTTCTTGTGCTATTTTAGTGATTTGTTTAGCTCCGATGTTGGCACCCACTCCTGATATATCTAAAAGTAAAATATCCGCTTCATTGTATTTTGCTTCTTTGAAGAGTATTGCAAGTGCATCATCTGAATGGGCATAATCTTGAAGAAATTCATTTAAAATATCTGTGTAAAAAGCATTATCATTACCACATACATCAAGCCCTTTTTTTGTATTTAAAATTTCTATGCTTGTGGAACTTGCAGAAGATGATTGTGTTTTATCTTCTGTACTTACTGCGTTTAGAGTGTTGTATGCATATAATACGTCATATAAAGAATCCATTTTTAAAGGTTTTTCAAGATGCTCACTCATTCCTGCATCTTTCATTTTTTTGACATCATCTGCTGCAGTATCACCACTGAGAGCTACAATGACTATATGACTGTACTCAGGATTTTGTCTGATGATATTTGTTGCTTCAAAACCATCGATATTTGGTATATGCGCATCCATAAGTATCATCATAAAGTTTGTATCTTTTTCTAAAGTATCTAAAACTTCTTGACCATCATTTGCTACGACTATTTCTATCCCACTATCAGCTAAAAGTGCTAAGATTACTTTTTGATTGATTAGATTATCTTCGGCTAAGAGAATTCTTTTTCCGGAGAATTCTTTAAAATCGTCTTTTGTGATTTTTGCATGTGGAGGAACAGGTCGTTTTGTAAATGTAAGAGGCGCTGTTTTTTCTTCTTTTTCAAGTTCTTTCTCTTCTTCTTTTATTTCAGCAGCTGCATTTTGTGTTTGCACTGTTTTTTGAGGCATATCAAAAACATCTTCTGCATGTGTTTTTTTCTCAGTTGTATTTGTGTCATATTCATCTTCAACAATTGCTTCTATATCTAACTCAATTATCTTTTTTTTAGGTTCTTTTTTAAAAATTATATAAAGAATAATAATGATAAATATACCTAAAGCTGCGAGGATTTCATTTTGATAAGCTGCAATTTGAGAAAACATAAAAGACCTTTTTTTATTATTTTGCTCAATCATACAGTATAAAAAATTAAACCTAAATCAATTTTGCTGTATAATCACTTAAAATATTTAGATAGGGTTTATTTTGCAAAACATTCCACACATACCAGTGCTTTACAGAGAAGTTATAGAAACTTTTAAAGATATAGAAGATGGCATAATTATTGATTGTACAATGGGCTACGGTGGACACTCTTCAATGATTTTAGATGCAAACCCAAATATCAAACTCATAGGCATTGATCAAGATCAGACTGCCATTGACTTCTCAAGGGAGCGCTTAGAAAAATATGGTGAGCGCGTAGAGATAAGAAAAGGGCGCTTTTCAAATGTCATCAAAGAGATTTTGAGTGAGGTAAACGCAGCTGAGATTAAAGGGATACTCGCAGACATAGGTGTTTCATCTTTGCAGCTTGACCAAAAAGAGAGAGGCTTCTCTTATGAGAGCGAAAACCTTGATATGCGTATGGATAAAGGTGCCTCTCTTAGTGCGTCAAATGTTGTAAACGAATATGCAAAGTCTGAGCTTGAAAACATACTATTAGAGTATGGTGAGCTAAGAAACTACAAAAAGATTGCAGATGTCATCGTTCAAAATCGTCCTTTTACTTCAGCAAAAGAACTGAGTGAAGCAGTAAAGCCACATATGCCAAGAGGAAAGAAAATTCATCCTGCAACACTTTTAATGCAAGCCATACGCATAGAGGTCAATGATGAGCTAGGTGAATTAAAAACACTCTTGAAAAACATCGAAGAAGCAGAACTTCCAGAGGCGAGAGTTGCCATCATCTCTTTTCATTCACTTGAAGACCGTATAGTAAAAAAAGAGTTTGTACGCTGGTCGAAGTCATGTATCTGTCCTGCGGAAGCTTTTCGTTGCAGTTGTGGTAATGATCACCAGCTTGGAAAGATTTTGACTAGAAAACCAGTAATGGCTCAAGATGATGAGTTAAAAGAAAATGCAAGAAGTCGCAGTGCAAAAATGCGAGTATTTCAAATGGATAGATAATGAGTGAAAAAGATGAACTTTTAGATGAGGTTGATGATCTTTTTAGAGCTAAACGCAGCTTAGATTTCAACTACTTTCTTTATGTACTTTTAACCTTAGTCTTTGTTGCTATGTTTGCTTTTCCTAAGATTTATATTACAGAGCAAATTTACTTTAAAAGTAGGGATATCTCAAAATTAAAAGTAGAGTATGATACGCTTAAAGAAGAAAATAAAATCATTAATGCTTCAGTAGAGTCGATAAAATTCAAAAACCAGATACTAGATACACTTTTTTAAAATAAAGGAATACGTTTGATCCGTAAATTTATACAGTTTGCTATAGAAAAACCACTTTTAAATCACATACTTCTTATATTTATCTTTATGCTTTCTATTTTTGCATATGTAAATATTCCAAAAGAGATATTTCCTCCTATGAATATGGATAAAATCACTATCAATGGTGCTTATGCGGGAACATCAGCTGACATCCTTGATAAGATGGTTGTTCAAAGTATTGAAGATGATTTACAAAATATTGATGAACTTGAAGATATAAAAAGTAGCATTAAAAATGGCTCTTTTAATATAACGGCTGAGATTAAAACGGGTTCTGATAATATTCTTGTACTTAATGATGTCAAGGATGTTGTCAGCGGGGTAAAAAAAGATCTGCCAGCAGATATGAATGAGCCTGTGGCTAAGATACAGACACATGCTTTTCCTCTTGTGCTTATCGCTCTCTCTGGTAATGTATCTAAGGCCGAACTTTTAGATAGAGCGGATGAGCTTAAAAGTGAGCTGAGTAAGTTTAAAGATTTGAGTGATATTACTGTTCGCGGTGATGCAGAAGAAGAACTCTCTATAAAACTCAATCCTGAAAAAATACGAGCTTATGGACTCTCTGCCAAGCTTGTAGTAGCACAGATAAGTAAAATAAGTTCAATCTTCCCAATAGGGACGATAAAAGAAAAAGCAAATCATCTCTATATCTCAACCTACAATGGTGAAAAAACCAAAAAAGCCATAGAAAATACCACGATAGTTGTGGGTGATGTAAAGCTAAGGATAGGGGATGTCGCTGATGTTGCCTTTAAGCTGAGTGATGAGGTGGAACTCTCTCATTATAATGGTGTACGTAATGTCTCTGTTAATGTGACTAAAAGTAAAGATGGCAATGCTATTGCTCTAGTTCGGGATATACGCAAGCTTTTAAAAGAGCAAAAGTTAAAACATCCCGAGCTCAATTATAATATCTACACAGATACTTCTATCTGGATTAAAAATCGTCTCAATGTTGTTTTCTCAAATATAGCTTTTGGACTTGCTCTTGTCTTTTTAGCAATGTTGATTTTTATAAACAAAGGTATTGCTTTTGTTGTGGCACTTGGTATTCCTGTGAGTTTTATGATAGGGCTTATAGCGACTGAATTACTTGGTGACAGTTTAAATATGCTTTCTCTTTTGGGTGCGCTTATAGCCCTTGGAATGCTCGTGGATGAGGCCATAGTAGTCGCTGAAAATATCTACCGCCATCTTGAAGAGGGGATGGATAGAAAAGAGGCAGTGATAAATGGAGCGGCTGAGATGTTTCCTGCCGTCCTCACTGCTACATTGACGACAGTTTTTGCATTTTTACCAATGCTTTTGATGACGGGTGAGATGGGAATGTTTATAAAAATTATTCCTATTATGATTACCGTTTTATTACTTTCCTCACTTTTTGAAGCTTTTTATTTTCTTCCTCTCCATGCGCATGACTTTTTAAAAGTCTCCAAAAGTGGAAGTTTTACAAAAAGATTTTGGGATAAAATGTACACTTGGTATAGTAAAGTTTTACATTTTGTTTTTAAAAGAAAGATTACTTCTTTACTTCTTATCGTTGTGAGTATTTTGGCACTTGAATTTGTTATGATTAAAAATGCTAAGTTTCAACTGTTTCCTGATTTTGATAACACTCAAATATATGTTTATGGAAAAGTGAACATCAACAATGAGCTTAGAGATACGGAAAAAATAGTCTCAGATCTTGAGGGTATCATCTTAAAAAATGTGGATAAAGAGAATGTATCATCTGTTACTTCTGTTATCGGTTTTAAAATGGACTCTAAAAACAGAGCCGAACTTGGCGAAAATATGTTTCACATTTTTGTTGATTTGCATGAGAGAGCACCTGTAAACTTATTTGATAAATATATCAGTCCTTATCTTTCTATAGAATACGACGCAAGTGTGCAAACAAGACAAGTAGATGCAAAAGATATAGCAAAAAACATCAAAGCAGAACTTGCAGCTATAAAAGAGCGTAAAGATAAAGAAGGGAAGCCTCTTTTTGAAGAACTTGTTGTCAAAGTTCCTGGAGCTGGTGTTGTAGCAAATGATGTTGAGATAGGACTAAGCTCTAAAGATGGCAAAGATGTTGTTCCTTATCTCAAATCTTTAGAAAAAGAGTTAGCAAAGATACAAGGTGTCTTTAACATTTCTGATGATGCGACTTTGGGTGAAAAAGAGCTCAAACTGCGAGTGAATAGCTACGGACAAGAGTTAGGGTTTAATGAAACAGATATTTCAAATGAACTCAGAGCCTATTATCTCAAAGGTGAATATGGAAAACTCTTTAATGACAAAGGTCTGATTCGTATCAGAATTGAAAGTGATTTGGATAAGAGCATTGATTCTATACAAAACATAGAACTCCAAGTACCTTCTTCAAACAAATATGTACAACTCAGAGATATTTGTGATTATAAATATATTCAAAGTTTTGTAACTTTAAAAAAAGAGGATGCAAAACGTGTGCGTAGTTTGTACGCTTCCATAGATAAAAAAGTCATCACTTCTTCAGAAGTAATGCAAAAGATTAGACCGTTTTTGAAAAAAGTAGAAGATGCAGGTATAAGTGTAGATATAAAAGGTGAAGAAAAAGAGAACAATAAAAATAAAAAAGAGATGATGCAGTCTGGACTTATAGCAATATTTTTGATATTTATCACACTTGTTTGGCTGTTTGATTCTATCAAAAAATCACTTATTGTTATTAGCACCATTCCTCTTGTTTTGCTTGGTGTTTATGTCGGGCACTGGTTGATGGGGCTCAACCTTACTATGCCGGGACTTATAGGTATCGTTGGACTTGCGGGAGTTGTTGTCAATGATGGACTCATCATGGTGGACTTTATAAAAAATGCAAAAGATACAGAGGAGTTGATGCGTCGCGCAAAAACACGACTCAGACCTATCTTGCTGACATCATTGACAACTGTTCTTGGACTCTTGACACTGATATTTTTCGCCTCAGGTCAAGCAAAGATTCTCCAACCAATGGCAGTTTCACTTGGCTACGGAATAGCATGGGCAACAGTGCTTAACCTTATCTATGTACCACTTCTGTATGCCGTTATATATAGAATCAAAGTACCTAAAAATATACAAAACAAAATAGAAGGATAAATATGAATTTAGAAATAAGTCAAGCACAGTTTGGTGTAAGACCACCAGTACAAAAACCGATACCAGAATTTTTACTTGAAGTAGGAGAAGAGGGCATACGTGAACTTATCTCAAAACATTATGATGCGATAAAAAAAAGTGACATTGTGCATCTCTTTCCTTTAGATGAAGCTGAGTTTGAAAAAGCAAAAATAAACTCTGCAGATTTTTTCATACAAATATGTGGTGGACCAAAATACTTTAACACTAACAGAGGTGCGCCACAGATGGTTGGTCGTCATGCACGATTTAGAATTGATGCAAAAGCAAGACTCACTTGGCTAGAGCTTTATAAGCCACTTTTACAAGAGCTTAAAGAACAAGGTGTAACTGAGACTTCTTTGAAGTCATTTTGGGGATATTTGGATATCTTTTCTATATGGATGATAAATACAAAATAACAGCTGTATAATAAGCATTATATAAGGAATCTCCTTGTATAATTCCGACCTACCAACAAAAAGTGGGTTCTTAGCTCAGTTGGTTAGAGCTCTCGGCTCATAACCGAGCGGTCGAGTGTTCGAGTCACTCAGAACCCACCACTTTTATACAACTATCGTTTTCTTTGTAAAATTTTCTACTAATAAAGGTGGAACCTTGCTATCAAAATCATTATTCTTAATAATACTTATAGCTTTTCAAGCACTTCATGCAGACTTGATTCTAACTACAAATAAAACTACAAAAACCATAAATGACTATACACTTATCACAAAAAAACCTGTAATGGGAGCCGTCATTGATAATCTCGCAACAGATGCTATGATAGCTGCTTGGGGATTTACATATTGGGATTGGGGAAATAGGTCTTTGCATTCTAAAACAGAGCCATGGTTTGAAAAAGATTCACAAACTGGTGGATCTGATAAAACAGGACACTTTTATATGACTTATCTTCTTTCTCGTGTTTTAGCTTCTCGCATGCAAGATCGCGGGTGGACTTTGGAAGAATCTTCGCTCTATGGTGCACTCTCCGGTATGCTCTCTATGACATTGCTGGAAGTTGGAGATGGAACTAGCAACTACGGTTTTTCAAAAGAGGATTTGGCTGCAGATGCTATAGGTGCTAGTTTAGCTTATTTGATTCGAGTCTACCCAAGGGTTGATGACTTTGTAGATGTAAGACTGGAGTATCTACCGACAAGTGACTATTTAAAAGGTGGGGACAACACTACTGACTATTCAGGAATGAAGCATCTTGTTGCGTTTAAGATGGCAGGATTTGAATCACTTGAGCATAGTTATTGGAGTTTACTCGAGTTTCAAGTCGGTTATTACGCTAGAGGATATCGCTCTTTTGATACACAGCCACGTAGTCAACATCTTTATGCTGGTGTAGGTATTAGTTTGGCAAATTTGGCTAAGAGAAGCCAGATCAATGTACTCAAAAATTTGTTTGAATTTTATCAACCGGGACATACTTACATCGAAAAAGATTTATGGAATCGTTAAATTGTCTTTTTTGATTCGTATATCTTTTATTATGTTATTTGTAACAAAAGAGCTAATGGCTCAAAGTTTTACAACACCAATTCACTCTACAAATCAATATATAAACCAAGTTATTATGTACCGTCCTTATACTAGTGCCGCTGTAATTCAGGAACAAGAAGATGTTACTATGAGCATCTCACAATCTAATGTATTTCAAAAAAGTACAAATCTGACTGCTGATTTTGGATTAACAACATTTGATCTTACATACTCTACTCCAGTTACAAGAAGTTTCGCTTTTTCTTTTGAGTTTCCTCTTTATTATGTTTCAAGGGGATTTTTGGATAAACCTCTTGATTTTGTCCATAAAGGGCTGGGCATAACCACAACACGAGAAAATGAAGGGCATGTTGATGATCAAATGACCTATACCATTACCGATAAAATAGAAAAATATGACCCTTATTTTGCTGCTGGAAATCCACAAATCGAGATAAAATACCTCCTTTATTCTGATGCAAAACTTTCTTTTGCTATGAATGCAGGTATCAAGTTACCTTTAGAAAAAACAAGTGATGGTTTTACAAATGGCAGAGTTGATTATATGTATGGGCTTGCATTACAAAGAGAGTATGACTCTATCGCATGGATAACAAATGTTGTTATCACTTACAATGGAGAGAGAAGACTCTCACCAGATATAGTCTCCAAACAAATACGCTATTTTTTCTTTTTGGCAAATCAATTTTCTTTAAAACCCTTGTTGCCTTTTGCATTTTTTGACAGATGGAAGTTTCTATTTGCTTATCAATACTCCTCTGCTCCTTATGCAAGTCAAGATAAAAAGTTTAGCAGTTATACGCATTTGTTACAATTTGCACTACGGAATTATCTTGAGAGTAAGCGGTATGTAGAGCTGTTTTTCAATCAAAACACGATACCAAGACACAATGAAGCAGATGTGACTTTTGGTCTCTCTTATCATTTTTAAAGGTTTTTAGCAGTGCATTATTTTTTTGGATTTTCATATTGGAAACATCAGTTTGTAAGACCTTTTTTCCCTGAAATAGATAAAAAAGAGATATGTTTTATCAACCCTTTTTTCAAAAAGAACTATTTTAAACAGGCGAAAAAAAAAGGTCTTGACAAAAATGCTACTGTATATATCTGGGGTAAAAAAAGCTTTCCGCTTGTCGAAGCGTATGCAAAAACACACAAGCTTAAGATTTACAGAGTAGAAGACGGATTTATCCGTTCGGTTGGGCTTGGCTCAGACTTGACGCAACCTTACTCCCTTGTTGTTGATTCAAGAGGTATTTATTTTGATCCAACACAAACAAGTAATCTTGAGTATATATTGCAAACTTATGACTTTGATGCAAAGCTCTTACAAAGAGCGAAAAAAATTCAGAACTATCTTATACAAGAGAAACTTTCTAAGTACAACCTTTATGAAAATATCCAACTCGATGTTCCAAAAGATAAAAAAATCGTTTTAGTACCGGGGCAGGTAGAAGATGATGCTTCTATACGTTACGGTGCTAATGGCATGACAAACTTGAAGCTTTTAAAACTTGCCCGTCAAAATGCTGAGGATGCCTACATCATATACAAGCCACATCCAGATGTTCTTGTAGGTAATAGAGTGGGCGACATACAAGAAGCAACAGCGTTGCAGTTTGCTGATAGGGTAGTAACAGAAGTTGGGCTTGAGAGCGTTTTAGCAGTTGCTGATGCGGTGCATACGATGACTTCTCTTGTTGGCTTTGAAGCACTTATGAGAGGTAAAGATGTTTTTACTTACGGTATGCCTTTTTATGCAGGATGGGGGCTTACCCAAGATATGCTGCACAGCAGTAGACGAGAGAGAAAACTAAGCTTAGTAGAGCTTGTTGCAGGAACCCTCATCATATATCCACGTTATCTCAATCCAGAAAAAAAAGTGCTTTGCGAGATAGAAGATGTACTTGATTTGTTAAAACGAGAGAAAGAACTTTACAGTAGTGCCCCCTACAAAAAGATAAAAATTAAACTTCGTAATTATATCAGTAGAAAATTGCAACTATTTTTGCGTATAATAACACTGAAAGGTTGATATGAATAATATAGGAACAATTAAGCACAAAAACATACTTTTTTTACAAGGTCCTATGGGAAACTTTTTTAAGAAGTTGGATAGTTTGTTTGTAAAACAGGGTGCTACAACGTATAAGATTGGTTTTAATATGGGTGATAGTTTCTTTGCAAATCATTCAAACTATGTTGCCTATAGAGACACACGAGAGCATTTTACTGCGTTTATAAAAAACTTCTTAGATGAAAAAAAGATTGATATGATCTTTCTCTTTGGGGATTGCAGGTATTATCAAAGAAGGGCTATTCAAACTGCCATGAAGCTTGGTTTAGATGTTTTTGTTTTTGAAGAAGGTTACATCCGTCCAAACTATATAACTATGGAACGCTATGGCGTGAATGACTTTAGTAAGATTAGCCGAAAACGAGCATTTTATGATAGCTTAGATCTGCAAGAGATACCAAAAGCTGAAGATGTTAACTATTCAAAACTACAGATGGTGTATAGTGCCGTTGTATATTATCTAGTATCTAGTTTATTTCAACAAAGATATCCAAATTATATTCATCATAGAGAGTTTGCTGCGTTTAAAGAGGCATTTTTTGGACTAAGAAGTCTTACAAGAAAGTTTATATATCCCTTGCATGAACACAAATATCTGAATATTATTCAAAATGAACTCTCAAAAAGATACTTTTTCGTACCCTTACAAACCTACAATGATTTTCAAATCCTAGAACACTCTGAGTACAAGTCGGTTGAGAAGTTTATCATAGAAGTGTTAGAATCATTTGCACACTCAAATACAAGTGCATGGCTTGTCTTCAAACATCATCCTGTTGATAGAGGGCGTAAAAGATATACAAAGTTTATCATTGATCAGGCAAAACTTTTAAAGATAGAAAAAAAGGTTTTGGTCTTGTACGATACACATCTTCCTTCTCTGCTGAAAAATGCCATAGGTACTGTTACCATTAACAGTACAGTGGGACTCTCTTCACTTTATCATGGTACGCCAACTATAACACTGGGTAATGCCATCTATGATATAGAAGGGCTTACTTGTAAAGGTTTGTCTTTAGATGCATTTTGGCACAAACAATTAGAACCAGATAAAGAGCTTGTACAAAAATATAGAAAGTTTTTGATTGACAACACACAACTAAATGGTAGTTTTTATGGGAAACTCCCAAGGGAATTTAAAACCTTGAAATCATAGTGTTTTCAATACAACATATGATTTTAATATTTCTTTTTCTATACTTCTGTTAAAATTTTTGTGAACAATAATATCTACTGGTTTATGTAGTAAACGCTCTAGTTTGGCTAATGTCCTTATCTTCTTTTCATAAAGATTTGAGTTCTCATGTGGTACAATAAACAAATCTATATCACCACCTTTTTTACTATTATCTACTCTACTACCAAAAAGAGAAATACTCACCATACCAAAAATATTTTCTACTGTATTGATAATGATATCTTTTTCATACTTCTCTAATCTCATTATATCTTTCCTGTAATTTTGAACTTATCTCTAACAGTAGAGGAGTTTTGCGTATAAGCAACTCCAATGCATCCATCAACTCATCCTCTTCACCAGGGTATTCATGTGCTATATTATTACGTACTTTTCTTAATTCATCCCAAGTGTCAATATCAACAATACCCTCTTTCTCTATCTCTTTGAGTAGCAATAAAAAAGATTTATCCTGCACGTCAAATCTATTAAACTCCAAAAAAGCTCTAAAAATTTTACTTCCTATAAGGTCTTGAAGCTTAGAAAAGCGAAAAACCAAAGCATTGATAGCAAATTTCTCAAGACTTGGAAGAGTATCATAATCTTGTATAGGTAAGCTAATAGCACTATTTGCTTCTTCTATGAGGGCTATATGTTTTTTTGCTTCAGTAAAATATGCATCCAATCTTTTTTCTATTAACATTTTATATCCTTAAAACCATTGTATTATACTTAATATCGTAGGACGATAGCTGCACCGACTGCTATTTGGTAAACGATTTGTGTTATGTCTTTTATGACCTGAAGATATTTTGTATCTACTTTTCCTAAAACTAAGATGGAGTCTCCTGGCTTGACATTGTACGTGTCACCAAAGAGAGTATTGTCATCGTAAGTAACGACTTTTCCATTTTTTTGTATTATTAAGACCTGATCACTGTTGGCTCTAAAGTTAAATCCACCACAAGCATTGATATAGTCATCAAATGTCATATCTTTGACATAGGTCTGCGCACCTGGAAGCATTACCTCTCCTTGTACTATAACCATACGATTTTTCTTAGGGATATATATCGTGTCACCGTCTTCGAGATATATTTGCGATAAATTACTATCTTTGTTGATGATGACCTGTCCTTTAAACTCTACTTTTCGTGCTCGATCTATAAAGTTCATAACGAGTTGGGATTCCTGCTTTCGTATCATCGCCTCTTCTGTTGTCAAAGAACCGGCTGTGAGTGTTTTTGCTGCCAAATCATCAAGCTGAGCGTTAAGGAGGTTTTTTTGCTTTTGCGCGATGCTTTTTCTATAAAGCTGAAAAGAGTTCTCATCTGAGAGATCTGTCATCTTGATTTTGTCAAACACCTCTTGCAGTGTTGTACCTTTTTTTACTACAAGGTTATGAATGTTTGCGTGTTCTCCGCTGATCTCAATTTTGATATCTTTTGAGTTGTGATCAGGGATAAAGTTTACACTCTCACCACTATATATCTTCATATCCAAATTGTTTTTTATGGCATATATATTTATGCTTTGTTCATTGTCTTGATTGTATTTAGTGACAGTGAAGTTTGTTAAAGTAGGGTTGGGTAGAACTACTTGAAGTATATCTCCTAAAGTCACCCAGTCACGTAGCATCTCAAACCTATAGGGTCGCTTGACATCCCCTGTAATTTCTATGTAGTTTTTGACACTCTCAACTACGATGACATCTCCCATATGAAACTGAAAAAGTTTTAAAGAACCACTCAGTAAAAATGTGTACAAATCTACATCATATATCTCTTTGTTTTGTCGTAGGACTTTAATATTTCTGTAGCTTCCACTTTTAGCATCAATGCCTCTTGCCTTATCTATAAACTGGATGATAGAGTCAGAAGAAAGCCCCTCATAGAGTCCTGGCTTATTCACTGCACCTGTTACAAAGATACTTACTGGCTGGTAAGACTCTAAGTCTGCATAGACAAAGACGCTTTTTTTGAAGACTTTTTTAACAGCTTCTTGTAGTGTTTGACTGAGTTGATCGTTACGAATACCGGCTACATGGACAGTACCAACTCTAGGAATGAAAATATTACCTTGAGAATCAACATTCACTTTCGTTTGAAAATCGAATGAGCCCCATAGTTTGAGATTTATCGTATCGCCTATACTTATGAGATAGTCAGGATTGTATCTGTACTGTCTGTTTTTTGAAAAACTGCCATTGAAAAGGTTGTATCCAAAAACACGAGTAGAAGCATCAACAAAGGAGTTGTTCATATCTTGTGATATTTCTTCATTGTTAAGGTTAGATAACTCAACTCCAAAAAGAGAAGAGGTGAGCATAAAAGCAAAGAGTAGTTTTTTTATCATTTTTATTCCTTATGATCTTTGATTATTTGTACAAGCATTGAAAAGATACCATACAGGAGAAGTATCCCGATAAGTAGTGTAATGAACATTTTTAATTTCTTAGGATACGTATACCCATCAGGTAGGTTTGGTTTGGTAACAATGCTAAGTGTTTTAGAATTTTTAAGGACTTCAAGCTTTGTTGTTTCAAGCTGTATAAGGGCATTTTTATAGACTTCAGTGCTAAACTCAAACTGCATTTTGAGCTTGTTGTATGCAAAAAGTATTTTGTTGAGTCTGTTTTTACTCTTTCCAGTTAAAGCTTCTTTTGCATTTTTTATGGAAGCCTCGATCTCTTTTATCTCAGATTTTAATGCTAGCAATTCATAGTTGTTTTTGTTAAGATAGTTGCTTTTTGTTTTGTACTCAATCTTTTTTTGTGTAAGCGCTGACTGTAAACCTGCAATAATCTCACTTGAAGATGTTGCATTGCTTTGTGGGTTGAGTAAAAGATGCTTGTCTTGGTATGCTTCTAATGCTTTTGCTGCCATATCCATTGCATTTTTACTTTTTTTGTATTCTAGCTCCACAAAAGCAAGCTGTTTTTTTGCTTTTTTTCTGTTAAATTTGTTTAACATATCGTCAACGGCTTTGATGGTAAATTTCAAAATCTCTTGCGCTTTTTTTGGATCTGTATGGAGATAACTAATGTGTAAAAGAGCTGAAGTTTCATCATACTCAACAAGCATTCTTTTTTTATAAAACTCTAATGCATCTTCTAATGTAGCATCACTGCTGAGTCTACTGATAAAATCTAAGTCATCACTTTTGTAGTGCTTAATTAGAGCAAACTTTTTGTCAAGCGTTTTAAACATATCTAAAGAGAGGAGATACTCTTTGACGACCATAGAATCTTGCAACTGAGATGAAGAACCAACCCCTAAAAGGCTCAGTCCTAGAGTAGAAGCCGAAGGCGTAGAACTAAGATCTCGTACCATGAGTGTTGTTTGTGACTCATATAGTTCAGATTCGATAAACATCGTATAAGTAAAAGCCGAGAGAAAGATAAAAAGAAAAAAGAGTCTTGTGACAAAGGTCGAGTACTTTTTGCTTAGTTGGCTATGGACTATGTAGTCTTTTTCTATCTTAGTATAGTCTTTGTTAAGTCTTTCATGCATACCACGAAATCCATGCTTAGTAAAACGAGCATAAGATTTTCTAAATGTTCGGTGTTCTTGTGTTTTATCTGTTTTTTCGTACCAGTAGAGTTGTATTATCTTTTTTATCATATATATCTCATTGTTTATTTATTTTATCGTATGTTTTTATCGCATCGTTTATATCTTCAAAGTAGTACATCTGTCCTGCGTTTACAACGATACCAGCGTGACAAATCTCTTTAAGTATTGGCATTGAGTGACTCACAAGAAGGACATTGCAGTTTTCTATCTTTTTACGCAAAGCTTTTTTAGATTTCACTTGAAAGTTCTTATCTCCGACTGAAAGCGTTTCATCAATGATTAGATAATCAAAGTCAAACATCAAGCTCAGTCCAAAACTCAAACGTGACTTCATCCCTGAAGAGTATATTTTGATAGGCATATCAAAATAGTCACCTATCTCAGCAAACTCTTTGACCCCTTCGATGGCATGCTCTATCTCAGCATCTGTTTTGCCGTAAATACGACAAACAAATTTAACATTTTGTCGTCCTGTCATGGAGCCTTGAAATCCACCTGCAAGCCCCATAGGCCATGAAAAAGAGTTAGGCGATATGATAGCACCAGAGTTTGGAAAGTCTATACCCCCAAGCATACGAAGCAGTGTTGACTTCCCAGCTCCATTTCTTCCTAATATACCAACATTTACATCAGATGGAATAATCTGACTTACATTGTTAAGAATGTACTTTTTACCATTGGCTGTTTTGTAGTATTTTGTTACATTTTTTAGTTCTATCATTTTATTTTAGCATTTCTTGAATAGTATCTAAAATTTGTTTGAGTCTGTGTTTACGTTGGTAAAGTGTATTTATCATATCAACAGTAATATTACTATTGTCCTCATAGTCATGAGCAATCTCGTTTCTTATGTCTCTAAACTCAAACCATTCATCTACATCAATTATGCCCCATTTTTCAAGCTGATTGAGTATGTCTAAAAATGGTTTATCTGTATTTTCACCTTGATAAAGTAAAATAGACTTAAAAAGTTTTGCACCCATACAATCTTGTAGTTTTGAAAATCTGTAAATTATTTGGTCACTGTATGCTAAATATTCTATATCATGTATAATTTTGCTAAATTTTTTTTCATCTAATGGAAAGAGATTGATCTTCTCAAGTTGTTTGTATGCATCATTTAATCTTTGTAAATGTTTATATGCTTCATTTAAATTGTCTAAAACCTTCTGTTTGTATATTAGAGTTTTATTCCCCACTTTCGTGCCTCCTTTTCTATAAGTCTTGTTTTGTCTTGATTGAAAATAATATCTATTTTTTGCTCGCCTAGTTGCTTTTTTATGCTTGAAAGAAATTTTATCTTTTTTTGAAAAAGATTACTATGATCTTGAAGAACAAGATACAAATCTATATCGCCACCTTTTTGAGAATCATCTACTCTACTTCCAAAAAGATAGATCTCACCATTTTTAAAAATGGTTTCAAAATTTTGCTTAATTGTTTCAATGTAATTTGCATTTAATCTCATTATGTTACCTCGAAGAGATGATCTTCTTCTCTGCTCTTGTGTAAAAATAGAGTCCTAAAAAGAGTGGTATAAAAGTCCAGTAAAACATATACTCATAATCCACATACTGAGTATCTAAGGCATTGAAGTAGTTTCCATGTATCATCTCTATAAAATGAACAAGAGGATTGTAGAGAATAATCTCTCTTAGAACTGGAGGAAGAGAGTCCACTGTGTACATCAGAGCCGATACAAAGAGTAGAGGAGCCATGATGACATTGACTATCTTGACATAAGTCTCATAAAACGCACCTATGACAGCACTGAGTAGCCCAAGTGAAAACCCAAAAAGGCACATCCAAGCAACAGCTAAGATGACCATGTTGAAATTTTTGACATGCAGATCAAATCCAAAATATAAACCAATGCCGATAAAAACTAAAGTAGCAGCGATACTGACCAAAATCTCAACTAAAAAACGAGTGATAAGCGTGTCGATAGGCTTTACCTGTATGTAACTAAATAGCGCCTGATTTGCACTAAAAGCATTCAGAGAACGACTGACAATATTTTTCCAAAGAAAAAATGCCAAAAAACCAGTCGCTAAAAAAACTGGAAAATCGATACCGGGCATGGAGTTACTAGCTACAGCAGACTTGAGCCCTGCAAACACAAGCACCATAAACATAGCATCAAAGAGAGCCCAAAAGTAGCCAAGCTTTTGAGAACCAAAGCGTGTTTGAATCTCTCTCAAAAAAAGGGCAGTGATAACAGACTTGAAAATTGTAAAAGGAGTTCTTTTAATCATAGTGCTATTTTAGCGTAAATATCTTAATAAATATAAACTTAAAAGTTTTTGTTAATAGCTAATGGTGTATAATTTCTAAAAAATTGATATTCTGTAAAAGCATATGTAAGGAAATACTATTAATGAATGTTATTAAAATAGCTAAAGAAGTTTTTGAACTAGAAGCAGAGGCAATAAAAGGACTATGCGAAAAGTTGGATGATAATTTTACTCAAACAGTAGAATTGATTTTACAATCTAAGGGTCGTTTAGTTATAAGTGGAATGGGTAAATCAGGTCACATTGGAGCTAAGATTGCAGCAACGCTGGCAAGTACAGGAACACCTAGCTTTTTTATGCATCCTGCTGAAGCATTTCATGGTGATTTGGGTATGCTTACTCAAAATGATATTCTACTTGCTATTTCTAATTCCGGTGAAAGCGAAGAAATTGTTAAAATCATACCATTTGTGAAAAAAAGAGGTATCACGCTGATAGGAATGGCCGGAGATGAAAAGTCTACTTTAGCAAGAGAATCAGATTATTTTTTAAATATAAGTATTGAAAAGGAAGCCTGTCCTTTACAACTGGCACCTATGTCATCGACTACAGTTAGCTTAGCGATGGGGGATGCATTGGCAGCTGCTTTAATGAAAAAACGAAATTTTAAACCAGAAAACTTTGCTATGTATCATCCTGGTGGAAGTTTAGGTAAGAAACTTTTGACAAATTTAAAAGATATAATGACATCGAAAGATTTACCAACTGTTGACTTAAAGAGTGATTTTCAAGATGTTATTACAACAATTACAAGAGGAAAGCTTGGCTTGTGTATTGTTGTGGATGATGGGCTTATTAAAGGGATCATAACAGATGGAGATTTGCGAAGAACTTTACAAGAAACAGATAAAATCAGATTTGACTTGTCGGCTCAAGAGATGATGACAAAAAACCCCAAAACAATTCATGAGAATAAAATGGCTGTCGATGCGGAAGCATATATGATAGAAAATAAGATAAAAGAATTGTTGGTAGTGGATGATGATGAAAAATTGGTCGGTGTTGTGCAACTATTTGATACAGGGAGTATCTTTTGAAGAGTGTAGTTGTTATACCAGCAAGGCTGAATTCATCAAGACTACCAGGCAAAGTATTGTTAGATATTTGTGCAAAACCTATGGTTCAACATGTATATGAAGCATCCAAAAAAGCTGAAACAATAGAAGATGTATATATAGCTACCGATTCTTTAGAAGTCAAAGAGGCATGTCTAAAGTTTACAGACAACATCATCATGACAGACGACTCACATGAATCTGGTACCGATAGACTAGCAGAGGCTTCAAAATATATAGAGTGTGACAATATTATCAATGTTCAAGGGGACGAACCTTTGATAGACCCGATGCTTATTACACAAATGGCTGATATTTTAGAGTCTCAAGATAGCATAATGGTAAGTGCTATGCACAAGATAAAAACAACTTCCGAATTAAAATCTCCTAACTCTGTAAAAGTGGTGGTAGATAAAAACTCAAATGCACTTTATTTTTCAAGATCAATTATCCCTCATCATAGAGATGAATGGGAAGCGCTTCTTAAACATCATACAACTATTCCAGAACAACTAAAGTTTTACAAGCATATAGGAATTTATGGATATAAAAAAGAGTTTCTTAAAACATACGCTACTCTGGAGTCTACTTATCTGGAGAAATTAGAGAAATTAGAGCAGTTAAGAGTTTTAGAAAATGGCTATAAGATTAAAATGATAGAGAGTGATTATCATCCGATAGGTGTTGATGTTCTAGAAGATTTAGAAAAAGTAAGAAAGATTATACAATGTCATTAAAACAAAAAGCAAAACTTATTAAAGCTATTGTGTTTGATGTGGATGGTGTTCTGACGGATGGTGGTATTATTTACGATAATGCTGGAATGGAGATAAAACGTTTTAATGTTAAAGATGGACAGATTATTTCACATCTCAAAAAAGCTGGTTTTGTTGTGGGTGCTATCACTGGTCGAGACTCGCAGGTCGTTAAAAATCGATGTGAAGAGTTGAAACTTGATTTTCATTATCATGGAAGTTCAGATAAATTGGTGCAATATGAAAAGATAAAAGAGAACTACAGCCTAAAAGATGAACAGATAGCCTACATAGGTGATGACATCATTGACTTAGGTATTTTAAGTAGATGTGGTCTTGGTGCAACACCACAAGATGCAAGGTCTTACATGAAAGAAAATGTAGACTATGTGACACCTTCAAAAGGTGGAGAAGGTGCTTTAAGAGATTTTGCTGACATGATTTTAGATGCACAAGACCTGCTAGAAAGTATAATAACCCAACAATTGGCAAGGGCAGTAGATGCTACTAACTAACGAGTATAAAGATTTTATAGTCTCTTTAAAACAGAAGATTTATAGTGCGAAGTCAAAGGCAATTATCTCTGCAAATAGATTGATGATAGAGCTTTATTTTGAGATAGGTAGAGAGATTGTTTTAAGTCAAGAACTACAAGGCTGGGGAAAATCGGTTGTTGAGAAGATGTCTAAAGACTTAACTGATGAGTTTGGTAAGAAGAATGGCTACTCTTCTCAAAATCTTTGGTATATGAGACAATTTTACAACGCTTATAAAGACAACTCAAATCTCCAACAGCTTGTTGGAGAAATTCCTTGGGGTTCAAATATTGTTATATTTACAAAATGTAAAGATACAGAGCAAAAAGAATACTACATAAGAAATACTATTGAATTTGGATGGAATAGAAATGTACTTACTCATCATATACAAACAAATCGTTTTAATAGAGATGACAAGAGAAAGAAACTAAATAATTTTGAGACCACTTTAGAAAATGAACTTTCAGAACTAGCTACTGACATAGTAAAAAGTGAATACAACTTAGCGTTCCTTAGTATTTCTGATGGCGTACATGAAAGAGAAGTTGAAAGCACTTTGGTGGAAAACATCAAAAAGTTTTTACTTGAACTTGGATATGGGTTTAGTTTTATAGATAACCAATACAAACTAACACTTAATGAAAACGAATACTTTATAGATTTACTCTTCTTTCACAGAAAGTTAAATGCCTTAGTTGCCATAGAGCTAAAGCTAGGAAAATTCAAACCAGAGTACGCAGGTAAAATGAACTTTTACTTGAATCTTCTCAATGATACTGTAAAAATGCCACATGAAAATCCATCTATTGGGATTATACTTTGTAGCGATAAAGAGAGTTTAGAAGTAGAGTACTCTTTATTAAATACAACACAGCCTATGGGTGTCTCAACCTACACTACAAATGCTACATTACCAAAACAACTAAAAGAGACACTTCCAACAAAAGAAGAACTTTATAAAACACTACGAAAACTAGACAAAAAGGAAAGAGATGTTAACAAATGATGAACTATATGAAAAACTAAAGCAAGGAAGATTTCTTCTTGCAGGGCCTTGTGCCATAGAGAGCGAAGCACTTGTGATGCAAGTAGCAGAAGAGGTGAAAAAGATGAGTGAAGAGTTAGGGATTACTTATGTGTTTAAGTCTTCATTTGATAAGGCAAATAGAACTTCGCTGAGTAGTTTTAGAGGTCCTGGGCTAGAAGAGGGATTGCGTATCTTAGAGAAGGTAAAAATGGAGTTTGAACTTCCCATAGTTACTGACATCCATGAACCTTCTCAAGCACAACCCGTAAGTGAAGTTGCAGATATCTTACAGATTCCTGCATTTTTATGTAGACAAACAGACTTGTTGGTAGCAGCTGCAAAAACTAACAAGATAATCAACATCAAAAAAGCACAGTTTTTAGATGGAAAAGACATGTTTTATCCTGCTCAAAAAGTAAAAGATGCTGGAAACAGTAAAATAATGTTGACTGAAAGGGGTACACTTCTTGGATTAGGACGGTTAGTTGTAGATATTACACAAATAGTGGATATGAAAGAGTTTGGCTATCCAGTAGTAATGGATGTTACACATTCTACGCAAAGACCGGGTGGTGGAGCAACAAGTGGCGGTAATCCTCATTATGCACCTTATATTGCCAAGGCAGCAGCAGCTGTTGGGGTTGATGGTTTCTTTTTTGAAGTTCATCCTGAACCTAGTGAGGCTTTGAGTGATGGGAGTAATATGGTTAAATTAGATGAGTTTCAAGAATTGATTAGAGGAATATATAATGATTAAGTTTTTATATATCAGTACCACAGGACGATTAGAACGACCTTATTTAGACCCATCCGTTAGATATAGATGTTACAACCCAGCAGAGGACCTAGAAACTTTAGGACATCTTGCCGATGTTGTTTCTTTTCACGACTTTCAAATTGCTATGATTAAAAATTATGATGTCTTTATATTTCATAGACCACCATATGATGAGAAGTTGGAGATAGCACTTGCAGTCATGGACAGGTACAAAAAACAGTATTATGCAGATTATGATGATCTAATCTTTGCTCCAGAGTACGCGTTGCAGTCGTCTTTGTATAAAACAGGGAGAGCGGATAAAAAGAAAACTTTAAAAATTTTTAAAAATAATTTTAAAGCAATGAAATTGTTTAAAAACTTTACCGTTTCAACGACTCCATTGAAAGATGTGATTTTACATTTAAATAGAAAAGCGAATGTAAAAGTGATTCATAACGGTCTATCGCAATCATGGTTAAATAGGGCTAATTTAAATTTCGTTCCAAATACATCTAGTTTTAAGACAATGAGTTATCTTTCTGGAACAAAAAGTCATGATCATGACTTTGAAATTGTAGAAAATATTATGGCGAAACAGTTAGCGAGCAAAAAAGATTTACATTTAATGTTAGTCGGTCCACTTGAATTTAATAAAGACCTTTTAAATGACAAGGTAAGACATCTTCGCTATGTTGAATACCAAAACTTGCCTCAATTAATTACTAAAAGTTGGCTCAATATTGCACCATTAGAAGATAATATATTTAATAAATGTAAATCAGGTCTAAAATTTTTTGAATCAGCAATACTTGGTATTCCTTCTATTGTTTCTTCTCTACCAGATTTTGAAAGATTTGATGATGCAGTTTTCATTGCCAAAGATGAAGAGAAATGGAACTATTATATTGATAAACTTTACAATGATGAAGAATTTTATAAGAAGAAATCATTAGAAGTAAAACAATATGCTCAAGAAAAATGTATGTCACTGCATCAAACAAATAAATTTATTAATATAGTCGAGGAAATATAATGAAGGTACTTTTTTATTTAGAACCACATCCCATTAGAGAACGTTATGAATCTTTTAGTTGGATAGGCAAAGAAGTATGTAAAATGCTACAAGACAAGTACGTGCATACTCAATTTAATAAAAAGAAAACTTTACTTGATATGAGAATAATGACCTCAAGGCATTATGCTCCTTTAATGAAAGAATTTCCAAAAATTAGAAAGGCTTTTATTGGATTGACTTCAAAAGAAAATGATTCTTTGTCTTACTTTTATGATGATTGGAATCAACAATCTATTGCAATATGGAAAGAACTAATGCATGGTGAGGGAGAAGTGTCGAAATTTTATAATGACATACTTAGCAGGGTTAAAAATAATGTATTTGATTTTGATGTAATTATATATTGGAGTACAAATGGTGCAGTTAAAAAATTCGCATTAGATCATAATGTACAAAGTATTTCAATGGAGCTTGGATGTACGAGAATTCCTTTTTTTGAGTCTGTGTATATGGACTTTTTGGGAGTTAATGGAAATGCTATAACTAGAAAGTTAGATATAAAACTTTTACCTGATTGTGATATTGATGAAATCATAGAAAATTTACCATTTAATTTAGCAGGAAATAAAGGTAAAGATGGAAAACACAATGTTTTAAAGACATCTTTTATAGAAGAAATCTATAAAAATCCATTAAAGAATATTTTAATACCAATGCAGTTAGATGATGACTCCAATATATTGATGTTTTCTAAATATGCAAATATGTTAGAATTTTTAGAGGAAGTATTACCTCCATTAATTAACAAAGGTTATAGATGTTTTATTAAACCACATCCTGGTGCAAAATCTAGAAAGTTAACAGAACTTGGGCATAAAACATGTGAAGACTATTGTAGTGATTTAAAAAATGTATTTTGGGTTGATGATATAGATAATAAAAGAGATTATTTATCCTTGCTTAATAAAATGACAGCTGTAGTTACAGTAAATAGTTCTGTTGGGTTTGAAGCACTTTTATTGAAAAAAGTGGTTGTTACTATGGGTGATGGTGCATATAGTATAAATAGCTTACCTACTCTAACACAACTTGTAGATGGAACTATTAATTTAAAAGAATATTATATAAATATTGGTAAGATAGCAAATGTTATGTTGTATAACTATCTTTTACCTAAAGAATATGTTTTTGAACAAAACTTTTTTGTTGAGTATTTATTGCGGCAGATTAGATTAAATAATGCTTATTTAACATTAAACAATAGAGATTTTACACATTATTTTCTCAAAGAAGAAAATAATATGAAAAACTATTTCATACTATATGATAGTGATCAAAGTTTTTTAACTCAATATCAGCAGCGCATAGTTTCAAAACAGAACACAGTTCCAATTGAAAATATTGAAAAAAGAACATCTTTATCTCAAAAGCATATTCGTAATAGAAAAATGAAAAAACTATTTGATTCGCCAGTGCTTTTTTTTAGTGATGCAATTAAAAACATTTTAAAAAAATGAGATATTTAATAGCTGGTCCAAGCCATACCGCTAGATGGTGGCAACGTATTAATTGGAAACAGTTTCCACAACCTGATAGCATGCAATATATTTATTATGCAGCAGGAGAATCATTGTTTTGTAAAAGGATGTTTAATTCTATAAAGAAGAATGCTGATAAAGTAGATATGATATATCTTTTTGTACCAGATTTTAGGTTTGGAAATAATATATTTGAAAAATATGAAGATTTTCCAGAGCTTTTTATAGATGGATATACCCATCCTCATAATGAATATATAAGTAAAGAAAATGATAAAAAACTTTACAATCATGGATTGCAAGTGCTTGATGAATATGAAAAAATATTCAAGGGAAAAATAAAATTTATTTTTTGGTGTTTGAATTATCGAGAAGCAATGAATATAAAAAATAAAAAATATATGAATGAGGAAGGGGAATATAGACATCCTGTCTGGAATCTATCAGACTTATATACACGTTATGAGAATGCAATAAATTTAATAGATATTCAAAATAGGATACAAGAATTTACTCTAGATGGTCAAGGTCACCCCTCTTTGAAAGCATATTCATTTTTAAGTCATCTTTTTAGACTTTCTTCTGAAAAGGAAGCATTGGAAATAGTTGATAAAAGCTATAATGAAATAGTATCTTTGCTCTTTGTAGAATCTGAAATAAATCTTAATGATTCTCTTTTCCTCCTGAAGAATAATATGCATAGTTTCAAGTTAAATACTTCTTGCAATGGTTCAAAATTGTTTCAAAAAGCTTTGGAGTCATATAGAAATGGAAAATTTCACCTTTCAATTGACTATCTTAATGAATTATTAAGAGATGAGAAATGGAAAATAAATTGGGAAGTTTATTTTTATTTGGGATTGGCTTATATGCAAATAAGGAATTACCTTTTATCTGAATCAATGTTCAAAATAGGTATTAAGCTGAATGCGAATAAAAGTGCTATATTTACTCAATTAGGAGTATGCTTTAGGAAGAAAGGTGAACTCAAAAAGAGCAAGAAATGTTTTTTAAAGTCGTTGAAAATTAATCCTGCTGATAGTGGCGCAAAATTAGAATTGAATAAAATAATGAAAGAGGAGAATAGATGAAAGGCATAATACTAGCAGGGGGAAGCGGCACACGCCTCTACCCAATTACAAAAGGTGTAAGTAAACAACTTGTTCCTATCTATGATAAACCAATGATTTATTATCCATTGTCAGTTCTAATGTTGGCTGGTATAAAAGAGGTCTTAATCATCTCAACACCGCATGACTTACCAAATTTTGAAAAGCTTTTAGGTGATGGCAGTGATATCGGTATGAACTTCTCATATAAAGTCCAACCCTCTCCTGATGGACTTGCACAAGCATTTATACTTGGCGAAGAGTTTATTGGCAATGATGATGTGTGTCTTGTACTAGGAGATAATATTTTTTATGGTCATGGACTTACTGAGCTTTTAGCTAAGAGTGTAAAAAATGCAAAAGAGAAGCAAAAAGCGACTATATATGGCTACTATGTAAGTGATCCAGAACGTTATGGTGTTGCTGAGTTCAATGAAAGTGGTGAAGTGATTTCCATAGATGAAAAACCACAAGAGCCTAAAAGTAATTACGCTGTAGTTGGACTCTACTTTTATCCAAATGATGTAGTACAAAAAGCAAAAAATGTTAGACCGAGTGATAGAGGTGAGTTAGAAATCACGACACTTAATCAAGCTTATTTGAAAGAAAAAAGGTTACGTGTGAAGTTAATGGGACGAGGCTATGCTTGGTTAGATACTGGAACACATGAAAGTCTTCTAGAAGCAAGTATGTTTATCCAAACAGTTGAAAAGCGTCAGGGTCTGAAAGTTGCATGTATAGAAGAGATAGCTCATGAGATGGGATACATCAATGCTGATGACTTAGTAAGATTAGCACAACCACTGAAAAAAAATCAATATGGACAATATTTACTTAAACGTGCCCAAGAAG
>NZ_JALSKT010000084.1 GCF_026988655.1 Sulfurimonas sp.
TTTTCTTTTATTTTTTGGTAGTAGTATCCATAATTTAAGTGGTGCTTTAAGGCTACCCGCCACTTTAAGAGCTTCTTTCCCTCTTCCTGCAAAATAATCAGCACGAGTAGCACCTTTTATAGCGCCTCCCGTATCTTGAGCAAATACTATCTTTTTTATATTTGTACTCTTATCTACTGCGTTTACAAAAAGCATACTGCCTAGGGGAATATACTTTCTATCCACTGCAACAGAACGTTTCGGTGTCAACTCTAATCCTAAAGCTCCAGTTGCTCCTTGATTTCTTTTTTGAAAAAAAACCATTGCATCATTATAATTCAGCACTTCATCAATCTTTTGTGGATGAGCATCTAACCATTTTACTATACTTTGCAAAGATATATTTTCTAGAGCTATATTACCGTTTTTTACTAAATATTTGCCAATAGATTTATACTTATGTCCATTTTGGTTTGCATATCCAACAAACATTGTTGCATTATCATCTAAGAGAACTTTTCCTGATCCTTGTACTTCAAGGAAGAATCTATCAATTTTTGAATCACAATAGCAAATTACTGAAGCGTTCACATCCCCTTTTTTTATCTCTTGCCTTGAAGGATATGGGATAAGTTTATTTCCATCTAAACGACCTCGTAATCTATAATGTTGTAATTCTGGATACAGTGAAGAGAGATCAACGCTTATTAAATCTTTAGGCGTTTCATATAGTGGATATGGATACCTTTCAGTTTCTACTAAAGAAGCATGGATTAAAGGTTCATAATAACCTGTCAGCATACCAGTATCACTTTCATCTTCATTATATATTTGATAAGGAGTAAAATTCTTAAGAATAAAGCCTTTAGCATCTACTACACTTGATGCTTGACTACAAAGATCAGCATATAATTTTTTTGTTTTGTTTGCTTGGCAACTATTTGTAAAGTTTTTTAAAACTTCTGTAAAGTTGTCATCTTCAACTTCAGGGAGTTCACTAAATGAACTCTCAACTAAATATGTCTCAGATAAATCACTAAAAAGTATCTTAGGTTCTTTAGCACAGCCATAAAAAAGTAGCAAAATTACAAATAAAATAATATTAGTTTTCATAAACGCAAGTATAACATCAAATTATTTATTTTTAAACTATAAAATGGGTATAATTTCAAAAAAATTTTCAATAGGATTTTATTATTATGGAAGACTTAAGCTATTATGAAATTTTAGAAGTGTCACAAGGTGCAGATAAGACAACTATTAAAAAAGCTTACAGAAAAATGGCAAAGCTTTATCATCCAGATAAAAATGCCGGCGATAAAGAAGCTGAACATAAATTTAAGCTTGTTAATGAAGCATACCAATGTTTAAGTGATGACCAACAAAGAAGTATCTATGATCAGTATGGTAAAGAGGGTCTACAAAACATGGGTGGTGGAAGATCCCGTTCTTCTGGATTTGATGACTTAGGTTCAATGTTTGAAGAGATGTTTGGTGGTGGTTTTGGTGGAGGTGGTAGATCAAGACGGCAAAATCCTGCAGACATGGACAAATATCCATTAGATATCAATGTAGAAATGTACATAAATTTTAACGAAGCAATTTTTGGCTGCGAAAAAGAGATAGAATATACATATAAAAAAGCTTGTCAAAAGTGTAAAGGTACAGGTGCAAAAGATGGTAAACTAGCAACCTGTCCACAGTGTAAGGGACAAGGTCAAGTTTATATGAAACAAGGCTTTATGACATTTTCTCAAACCTGTCCTGCATGTAATGGTACTGGAACCACTGCAGCTGATCCATGTAAGAGTTGTCGTGGAAAAGGATATGAAGAAGTACGCGAGAAAGTTACTATTTCTGTTCCAAAAGGTATTGACACTGGCAACCGTTTAAGAGTTTCAGGAAAAGGAAACATTGGTAAGAAAGGTCATCGTGGTGACTTATATGTTACTTTTGAGGTTAAACCAGACAAACATTTTATCAGAGATGAAAACGATGTTTATATTGAAATTCCTGTATTTTTCACACAGGCCATCAAAGGAGATACACTAACGATTCCATCACTAACAGGTGAGTTAGAATTAAAACTTGATGTAGGAACAAAAGACAAACAAAGATTTACTTTTAGAGGTGAAGGGATCGAGGATGTTCATGGACATGGGAAAGGTAACTTGATCGCAGTTGTTAACCTACAGTATCCAAAAAGCTTAAATAGTGAACAAATTGAACTACTCGACAAATTACAAGATTCTTTTGGTATTGAGTCAACACCGCATGAAGGTATACTGGATTCTGTTATAGATAAAATGAAAAACTGGTTTAAATAACTATGAACAAAGGGCATTTAAAAAGACAGCTTTCTAGTCTTTCCCTTTCTATGTTCAGAAAGGATTTTTTTGGTATCTATCACGGTTCAATTTCGGCAAAAACTGAATCAAGCCGATTTATTATAAATAGCAAAGAAGCTATCTTTGATGCCATAGATGATAAAAGTATAATTGAGCTTTTTTACAAAAGAGATTATCGTTGGAACCAAGCGAGTATTGATGCCAAAATTCATCAAAATATTTATGCAGAAATTTCTGAAGCAAAATACATATGTTTTACAATGCCACAATTTACAACAGCCTATTCAATCAATCATAACATCATCACACCTCAAGACTACTTTGGCCATAAGGAACTAGGTTCAATCGAAATATATAACCCAAAACAGTTTGAAGATTGGTATGACCGAGCACAAAGTGAAATTACAAAATATTTTCAAACAAAAAAAACAAATATTATTGTTATTCGTGGATATGGTGTTTATTCCTATAGCAGAGATTTACATGAGATGGCAAAAAAATTAGCTATATTAGAAAAGAGTTGTCGTCTACTTATGTTAAGTAGTGAAAATGCAAACAGTTCTTTTGATTTCGATTAAAGCTCTTTTATTACTAACACAAACACCGTTCAACTTCAGTTATTCAATTTCTTCATTCTTTATAGTCAAATTCTAACATTACAAAGCATCTTTATTAAGTTTAAAGGGGAATTTACATAGAATTAGATAAATTTCTTTTAGAAGGTTTATTTTACTATGATTACATGGATGCAAAGACATAAGAAGTATCTTATTGTTACGATATGGATATCAACAATCGCTTTTATCGGAGCTGGTTTTGTAGGTTGGGGACAGTACAGCTATGGTGATAAAGCAGGTGCAATTGCTAAAGTTGGTAACATTGAAATTTCTCAAGGGGAGTTACAAAAATCTTATTCTCGTTTATATGCACAATATAACAAAGTATTTCAAGGAAACTTTGACGAAGAAAAAGCAAAACAGTTTGGTTTGCAAAAACAAGCATTACAACAGTTAGTACAAGAAGCACTTATTTTAAATCTTGCAAAATCTTATGATCTCATCATAACAGATGAAGAGATGATTAATGTTATCAAATTACAAAAAGCTTTTTACAAAGATGGTGTTTTTGATAAAGCTACATACAAGCAAGTACTCTCACAAAATAGGCTAACAGCAAAAGAGTATGAAAGTGAATTAAAAAAAGAGCTCCTTATCCAAAAAACACTTAGCTTACTTCCAGGAGAGGTATCCAAAAACGAGAAAAATATCGTTATGAGTATGCTTAGTATTGCTGATAAAATTAACTACAAAGTTCTCACTCTTGATGATGTAAAAGTAGATACTTCTGATGCAAAACTCAAAGAGTTTTGGAAAAACACAAAAAACAACTACAAAACAGAAATCGCTTACTCTATAAAATATATCAAACAAGAACCTGTACATAAAACATACGATCAAAATAAAATTGCACAATATTACCAAGATAACCGTACACACTTCAAAGCTCAAGATGGAAAAATTCTTCCACTTGAAGAAGCTAAGACAGAAGTTATTAAAGAACTTGATAAAAAAGCAACAAAAGATCAATCTTTGAGAACATATATCGCATTTAAAAAAGACAAGCTCCCTCAAGACGTAAAAGTTCAAACTGCAACAATTTCAAAATCAAACAACCCTTTTACAGAAGCAGTTTTAACAGGTGTAGCAAAACTTTCTCATGTCAAACCTTATATGAAACCTGTAGAAGTAAATGGCGTCTATTATATTGTTTCTCTCGTACAAACAATACCATCACAAGTAAAAGATTTTGAACAAGCAAAAGCAGATGTTTTACCTCTTTATATTCAAGAGATGAAACAACAAGCACTTCTTCAAACTGCAAATAGTTCTGTAGATACTTTTACAGGTACAACATCTGATTTTATCAATGTAAACGCAGTAGATAAACTTACAGGACTTTCTAAAGTTGAAGCAGCTGATTTTTTACAAAAATTGTTTGTTAGTGACAAGAAAAAAGCTTATATAACTTTAAATGATGGAAAAATTGTTTTATATAACATATTGGAACAAAAAATGCTAGCTAACACTAACATGAAAATAGGTGAAGAAATCACCAAACTAAAAAGTGCTATGTTCAATGAAGGGTTGATAAAAACCCTTCAAGAAAAGTACAAAACTGAGATATTTGTCAAAGGACTCTAAATTGAGTAGAACTGTTTTAGCCATAGATATTGGCTCAACAAAAATTTGCGCAATAACAGCCGAAATAGCTAATGATAATTCTATCTCCATTACAGGAGCAGGAACAACAAAAGCACAAGGCTTAAAAAAAGGAAGTATAACTAACATCGAGTTAGCTTCACGTAGTATTAGAACTGCTGTGGAAGATGCAAAAAGAGTATCTGGCAGTAGTATAACATCTGCTATAGTTTCTATGTCTGGAGCCTACACTAAAAGTTTAAATTCTAATGGTATTGTCAATATACAAAGCAAAGAAATTTCTCTTGATGAAATTAAACGTGTTATGCATACATCGCTTTACAATGCAAACATTCCAAATGAGTATGAAGTATTACATGCCCTTCCTTACAATTTCAAGGTAGATGACCAAGACTATATTGAAGACCCACTTGGAATGAATGCTTCGCGATTAGAAGTAGAAACGCATATCATAACAACTCAAAAATCTAACCTTAACAATCTCAAAAAAGCTGTTAAAGGTGCTGGTATCGATGTTGAAAATGTTGTTCTTAATTCTTACGCTTCAGCTATTGCTACACTCAATGAAGATGAAAAAGAACTTGGAGCCGCTGTTATTGACATGGGTGGGAATACAAGCAATATAGCAATTTATTCAGGTAATTCTATTCGTTACAATGAATATCTTGGCGTAGGCTCAAACCACGTTACAAGTGACCTTTCTATGGCTCTGCACACGCCACTCAATGTTGCGGACAAAGTAAAGCTAACCTATGGCTCACTTTTAACACCGAGTAATGAACTTATAGAGCTTCCTATAATTGGGGATGAGAACACTACCCATGAAGTATCTTTGGAAGTTGTTCATAATGTTATCTTTGCAAGGGTAGAAGAAACCTTAATGATACTTGCTCAGTTTATTGAAAATAGTGGTCTTAAAGAACAAATTGGAGCTGGGATTGTTTTAACAGGTGGTTTTTCAAAAATGGACGGCATAAGAGATTTAGCGATTGCTACATTTGGCTCAATGCCTGTACGTTTAGCTAAACCACTTGAGATGAATGGACTTTTTGACTCTTTACGAGATCCTGAGTATTCAAGTGCGGTGGGACTCATTATGTATTCAGCTTGTGCATATACGCCATATGAAATTGACGTTAATAAGAGAGTACGACACACGAATGAAACACCAACGGCTCAAAGTAATGTGGACTTTATCAGTACTCCTGATATTCCAATTGCACCTTCAGAAGAAGTACCACAAGCAAAGATGCTTAACTTGGAAGAGAAAAAAGAGACTAAGAGTGATGAAGCAAATAGCTTTAATAAATTTTGGAACTGGGCAACCCAGCTATTTTAAAGGAGTAAAGTAATGGAACCATTTGTAGTAGAAGAATCACACAACCCTAACGGTGCAAGAATTATAGCTGTCGGCGTTGGTGGCGGCGGCGGCAATATGATTGGACATATGATAAATGAAAATGTAACAGGCATTGAAATGATGCTTATCAATACAGATGCGCAGGTATTGAATGAGACAAGTGCAGCTTCAAAAATCCAAATCGGTGCAAAACTCACTAAAGGTCTTGGTGCAGGAATGAAGCCAAGTATTGGTAAAGATTCTGCACTTGAGAACTATGATGAAATCAGAGAAGCACTTGAAGGTGCTGACATAGTATTTATCTCTGCTGGTCTTGGTGGTGGAACTGGAACTGGTGCTGCACCAGTTGTTGCTCAAATTGCTAAAGAAGTTGGAGCACTTACAATCTCTGTAGTAACAAAACCATTTATGTTTGAAGGACGTAAACGTCTTAAACTTGCAGAAACTGGGCTAGAAGAACTAAAAAAAGAGAGTGATTCAATCGTTGTTATACCAAATGACAAACTTCTTTCTATCATTGATCGTAAACTCGGAATGAAAGAGAGTTTTAAAATAGTTGACAGTGTTTTAGCTCAAGCCGTTAGCGGAACATCTGGTGTTATTCTTTCAAGTGGAGACAATGATATCAACCTTGACTTTGCCGATTTACAAACTGTTATGAGTCATAAGGGTATGGCACTTATGGGCGTTGGCGAACATGAGGGTGAAAATGCCGCTTATGAAGCTATCAAAGCAGCTATTGAATCTCCACTACTTGATAATATGTCAATCAATGGTGCAATGGGTGTTCTTGTACATTTTAGTATGCATCCTGACTTTCCAATGATGGAGCTTGCAGAAGCAATGGATGTCGTACATGAAAGTGCACATGATGAAGCTGAAGTAATTTGGGGGACTTCTACAAACCCTAATCTTGCGCAAGACTATGTTAAGATCACTATTGTAGCAACAGGATTTGAACAAGAGTTATCTAATAATGAAGATTTTGTTCCTGAGACTCCAATAGAATCTGCACCTCAAGTAAAACTTCGTCCTCGTTTAGTTGTAGGGGGAGAACTTGATGGTGACTATCTTGATATTCCTGCTTATATGAGACACCAACAAGACTAAACTCCTTGAGCTCCTTTTCCAAAGTCATGAAAGCCAAGTCACTTCTTGGCCTACGTGAAAAAACTTCTCTTAAAGAAATCAAAAATAAATATAAAAATTTAATGAAAAAATGGCATCCAGATAAACATAGTGATAACTATGAACAAGCGACACAAATGAGTATGGAAATTAATGATGCCTATCAAACTATCTTAGACTACTGTAACTCTTTTGAATACCCTTTAGATGAAGAGAGTGTTAAAAAGTCTACCTACACACCAGCTGAGTGGTGGAATGACAAATTTGGCACAAAAAAAGACACTATCTAAAGGGCACTTCTAAAGAAAAACTCCATTTTCATAGTAATATCTCAGAGGATAGTAACTTACAAGAAGAAGGTAAATAAAGTTAAAAACCAAAGAAAGTTTATACTTTTCATTCAAATCTTTCTCACTAAAATCTATGAAACCTACAATCAAGCCCTCAAATGTTCCTATAAAAAGTGTAAGATATAAAATATATCCAATATAATGATACTCTTTTTGTAAAAAACAAAAGGGACAATGATGCGTCGGCAATTCATAAATATATGTTCCAAAAAATGCAATAAGAGTCACTAAAGCACTAATTATAAAAAATAAATTAAATAGTGCAAAAAGGTATTTATTCTTCAAAAAATACATTGCCATCATCAACAAATATATACCATAAAATATTGACAATAAAAATACTGGCTTAATATTAAGAAGTTTTGAAAGATAGCTTCCATCTGTTGTAGAAAAGATAGCACCACAACAATCAACAACACTATTAACATCAATGGAATAAAACATCAAATTTTGTAAAAATATTTCTGTTAAAAGTAATACAAAAGCAATAGTAAAAATAAAAAATTTCGTTTTGAGATACTTTTGTTCTTCGCTTTTCATATCTTCATGATGTAATACAATCCAAAAAGAAAAAAGGTAAAGATTTACTATCTTGAGCATTAGTAACCTCGTACCATATTCTGTTGCATTAACCACCCCTGCCCCACACATGGCACCTGGTAAAATCGTAGCTATTTTGTCTAGAGTAAATATAAAAAACACAAAAAGAGGAATTTTGACATACAAAATAAACTTGATTATAGTGGCGACTAGATAGCTCTGCATTTGCATTTGGTACTGTTTAGGCGTTGTAAGCACAGGATTATATTTTAAGAGAATTTTCACACTAAAATAAAAAGCAATAATTGCAAAAATCAGAATCACTGCGTTTAAGATAGTAATAGTTAAAACTTCAGGCGTTAAGAGCACAATACTTTTCCATTATGAACTTCTACAACTCTGTCAACAATATCCAAATCAAAAAAGAGAGGATCATGTGTTGCTAAGATTATAGTTGTATTGGAAGATTTTAGTTTTTTAATATTTTCAATAAATTCTATTGAAAGTTTTTCATCTAAATTTGCCGTTGGTTCATCTGCCAAAATTATTTTTGGCTCATTAATATTTGCTCGAGCAATAGCCGTTCTTTGTTGCTCACCACCAGAGAGATTTTTTACAAGACTCTCTTTTTTATGTGCTATATTAAATAGAGTAAGTACACGTTCAAGTTTACTGAGTAATCTTTTTTCATCTAAATTTTCAGGGATAAGGGGCATAATAATATTATCTAATACACTTAATGTTGGAATCAAATTATATCTTTGGAAAATAAATCCAATATTCTCACGTCGATAATCACTACAAAAATGATCAGCTAACTTTGAAATATGTTTACCATCAACAATAACCTCCCCACTAGTAGGTTTCAATAATCCAGCAATAAGTGAAAGAATGGTACTTTTTCCACTACCACTTACACCTTTTAAAACAACAAATTCACCCTCTTTAAATTCCAAGCTAACATTATCAAGCGCTTTACTCTCAGTGTGGTATATTTTACTAATATTTTTGAGTTTTATCATCGCATCACCTCGTCTGCATCAAGAGTAGCCACCTTCCACGATGGAATAATAGTCGCCGCAATATAAATAGGAACACTCAGTAAAAAAAGCATAACCAAGGTTTCAATATCAAACACAAAAGGCAAATGTATATTTTTAGCATCACTGTAATTTAAAAATATATTTTTTAAAAGCGGTGCATGCAAAAGATATACATATGCAAGAGCGATAATAACACCTAAAAGATAGGAAAGCAATGAAACAATCAAAGCCTCATAAAACCTTGCTCTGAGCACATTTTCTATCTTCCATCCTATTGCTTTAAGTATCCCTATCTCTTTTTTCTCTTCACTGCTTAGTCCACTAGCTTTGTCATATATTATAATAAAAAAAGTAAGAAGAGTAATACTAAAAAGTATCAAAAAAATAGAACTTGTCTTGTTAAACCTATCTTCAAGAGTAACAAATAACTCTTCTTTCGTCATAATCTTGGCATTAGGGAACATATTTTGTAACTTATACTTAATAGAAGATATCTCTTTAGGATTTTCAACACGCACAATAAGGTCAGTTGCTTCACTGCGTTTAAAGCCAAATATTTCCCTCAGCTTCTTTTTTGTAAGAACTATCATGTCATTACTCTCGAGCTGCGTTTGAGCATTAAATAAGCCAGCTATAGAGAGCTTGAGCAGACTTCCATCGGGCTTGATAAAATTAAAGTAATCCCTATAATATGCTTTATCTAAAATTTGCTTTACTCCAGCACCTACAAGGATAGAAGAATCATTGAAATCATTATTTTCTATGACTTTATTTAAAGTACTATTATATTGATTTTCAAATGCATCAACCCCTATGAGTAAAAACTTTACATTTTCTTGTGAAAAATTATATGTTCCCCATACCCGAGAAACTGCATCACTTACACCATTAATATTTAAAATATCATCAACAACAGATTCATCTATCGTTGTATCTTTTCCTGCTTTTTGATTTGTTATAACAATATCTGCGAGTGAGTCATTTACTGCGTTTAGCTCATACCTTAAAGAACTTTGCAAAAATAAAAAGCTTCCTAGTAAAGCTGTTAGTAGTGTAAGCACAAAGAGAACAAATATATTTTTTGCTTTATACCGTAACAAATAATTGACAGAATATTCTAAAAGATAAAAATTGATTTTTTTCATGAACGTAACTTAATAGTATTATCTTCTATGGCCATTGTAAGATTCGTAGAGTTAGTAAATTTTACAAAATTATTTTTCATTCTAAGCGCCTTATCATTAGGAGCATATACTGCGTTTAGAAATATAATTTCAAACATAAAGAAAAAAAAGAGAAAAACAAAAGAGTAAAGGAGATAAATACTTTTTTTATTCATCAAGTTCATAAACTTCATCAGGAGTAATTTCACTAAATTTTACTATTTTTTTACCTCTATGGTCAAGTAAAAAGTGCTTTGCTGAACGCTCATCCTTAAAAGCTATAAATTCATTTCCCATTGGTCCATATACATCACTACCTACAACAAAATAAGCTTCTTTTGCATTGATTGTTTTTTGTGTATAGTACTCTTGCACTAAAATATCTTTAACATTCTCTTTATGTTCAAAATAATATTTCATCAAATCTTTGATTCCATCAAAAGAGACATTTTTATCTTTATATTCAATACGTGCTACCCATCTTGGATATTTATATAAAAACATACCACACACCGGACATTTATCTTCTTTAGTCACTTCCAATTTTGGGTATCTTTTAGCTTTGTTATCATTTTTTTTGACTTCCCAAAGATATAAGCCCAATGCATCTGCATATCTTGAATTTAAAGTACCACATACATTTTTTTGTTTAAGATCTTTTTCTAATGAATCATAGTTTTTATAATGAGTGAGATTCAGATTAGGACATTTTTTCTTGTATATTTTCTCACCTATCAAATAGAGTTTTTTTTCTTTCATAGCAGCTGAGTAGTTTGGATATGCAAAAAGAGAAGTTATCATTACAAAAAAGAGTGTTGAAAATTTGAAAAAAGACATTTACCTACCTTCCATATTTTAGTAGATAAATAGTAGCGAAATAGTGTTAATTTAGTGTTAAAAGAGGGCTTATTTTGAAGGAACTCTCAATATCAACAACCTTCGAATAAAAAGCACTAAAAGAGCCACAGCCAATACTTTAAAATCAATCTCACTTGCTATATGAATATTTTCAAAAGTATCACTTTGTGTCGCTTCTACGCCTATAGCCTGCATAGATAATATTTTAGGCACATAAACACTACTAAAAAGCAGTGATGTAAATATCACAATCACAGCTGCACCAAAACTAATCGCATCCCGCTGACCCATTTTATATGCTGCAGCTTCATACACAGCTACAAAGATAGCAAGAAAATAGATCCAGTAAGCAAAGCGTCGAAAAATTTCACCCATAATGATACCTGCATTATAATGGTCAATCAGTAAATTCACAGTAATGATATCTGTATGAAAAACTACTGGAGCCACAATAGCACCCAAGACCATTACTGCACCAAAACTTGCTGCTAATAATATAAAATATGCAAAATCTAAATATATATTTTTTTTCAATGTATAACCTTTATAATTCTAATGTAAATCCACGATCAAAATTGCTGTAATCTTTGTAAAAATCTAGGCTCTTAAAATCTGTTTTGTTTAGATAATCTTGTATTCTATCTTTTTGATCATAACCCATCTCACAACTAAAAAACTTAATTTTTTGCTTTAAGACTTCATCAAGTAGTTGTTTAATTAATTCATCTCCAATTTCACCGCCAAAAAGTGCATTTTGCGGTTCATAAGAGAGATTAGTTTCTAATGAAACTCCATTCTCAATATAGGGAGGATTTGAGACAAGATAGTCTATATCCTCATCTATAGGTTCAAGTAAAGAACCTAAACGCAGCTCTATTCTCTCTTGAAGTCCAAATCTTTCAATATTTATCTGAGCCACTTTAAGTGCCTCTTTAGAGATATCAACTGCAATAAACTTAGCATTTGCAAAATGTTTAGCCAGTAAAATGGAGATGATACCACTCCCTACGCCAACCTCTACAAAAGTAAACGCAGTATCTTTATCTTTTACTCTTTTAATAACCTCATCTATAAGCAACTCAGTTTCTGGACGGGGGATAAGTGCTCCCTTATCTATATAAAACTCTTCACTGTAAAAACTTACACTCTTTGTTATATATTCAAGTGGTTCGTTTGCCGAACGTCTTTGTACCCATTCAAAAAGTTTATCCACATCAACTAACTCTTTTTCTTGGTTTGTAATAAGCCAAAGTTCATCTACATTCAAATAAGCCATCAAAAGAAGCTGAGCTTCTCTTGGTGCTCTTTGTATATCACCTAGCATCTTCGTAATTTTAAGAAGAAGCTCTTTAACTAAATATCTATGTTGCATTGACTCTCAGTGCCACTTTTTTCTATGTACCCAATATCTACACCTAACTCTTTTAGTCTCTCTATCACAGGAGGATGTGTATAGTGAAAAAAGATATATAAAGGGTGAGACAATGGAAAACTTTTGTTTTCTTGCACAAGTTTTTGTAAAGCATTAGCAAGTTCTATCTCACCTGCAGCGCCACCAAGTTCACTCCCCATTTTATCCGCAGCATACTCATTTCTGCGACTTATTATTCCCATTATTGGCATCATTACAAAACCTAAAACAGGCATAAAAAGCATCAACAATATCATGACGACATAGGGCTGATTAGAAAGACCTAACTCAAGATATAAACTTTGAGGAAGGTTTCCAAAAATTGCAAACATAACAAAAAGCATACCTCCAACCAATGCAATATTTTTATAAATATCCCCATGAGCAAAATGACCCAGCTCATGACCTAAAACTGCCAATAGTTCTTTTGTTGTCAGTTTTTGGATGAGTGTATCAAACAAAACGACTCTTTTAGCTTTTCCAAATCCACCAAAATATGCATTTAATCTTGCATCACGCTTACTCGCATCACTTACAAAAACACCACTACTTACAAACCCTGTAGCGTCCATAAGTCTTTTGATTTCACTATCGAGCTCTTTATCTTCAAGTGGTGTTAACTTATCAAAGAATGTTGCACGAAATGCTGGATACAACATATTTATCAATATAACAATTGCAAATATAAATAAGAAACTCCAAAGCCACCATAATGTAAAACTTACAATAATTTCATAAACACCCCAGACAACTAAGCTACCTAGAAACAGTGTCATTACAAATGTAATCAATGTATCTTTTATCCATTGTGCAAGTGTTGATTTGTTGAAGCCATATTTTGTATCTATAACAAATTTTTCATAATAAGTAAAAGGTAAGGATATAAAATAATTTATTAGTACAAAACTCATCACTATCATTATATTCATCATCATTGGATCTTCTAAAGTATAAAAATAAGAATCTAAAAATCTAATTCCTACACCCATCCACGCGATAAAAAGTAAGTAATCAATAAATGTATGAGCAATTGTAAGCTTTTCTTTGTCTACAGCATAATTTGCCGCTTTTAAAAAATCTGCGGCATTCAATAAAACCGGAGTTTTTCTTTTTATTTGGTTAATATAACCTATTTGCATCACACTTGTATATATCATTATAAGTACATATAAAGTGTATATGCCTACTACTGTCATCAACATTTTTTTGACCTTCTTTGTATTTTAAATTATTATATCAAAGAGTTACTGAAGTGGTATGCTTTTACTTGATGGCACTACTGTAATTTTATCTTTAACTTTGATACTGTCATCTGTATTTCCATATACGTTATATGCTATAACGTACGCTACACCGATTAAAAGTCCAACTATTACTACCGTCCAAACGATAGTTTTCTTTTCACCTTTTAATGTATCATAATCACCAATATCTTCTAATTTAGGCTCTGCCATAATCTAATCCTTGTATTTAATATCGTTTGAAGTTTATCACAAATTAATATAAGTTTAGTGAAGATATTTAAGCTAATTTGACGATTTAAGTCTGTTTTTCATTTTATTTTATCGTCAAATATGATAATCAACAACTTTTGATTCTACAGTTACTTCCTTTATCAAAGTAACAACTTTTAAATGTTCTTCATGTGTTGCATAAATTTTCAAATCTTCTTCGTTCTCAAAAGTAGAATAAAGAGATAAGTCCATTGCTCTTTGTGCTTCATTAAAATTAACACCTACCTCTATACTTTTTAAGATATCAATCTTTGCTGACAAAGCTTCAAGTGCAATTTTTACTTTTTCTATATTTAAAGCTTTATCTTCATCTTTAAATTTAAACATTACTATATGTACAACCATTATTCTCGCCTTTTTAAAAATTGTGCAATTTTATCAAATATTTGATTGTTTTTAGGTAAACTCTTTTTTATGAAAGAACTATATGGCGTTGGAATACTCTTTTTTTATTTTTTAAAATGGCCTATCGTACTAGGATATATTTATCTCTTAACACATTGCTACAGACACAACTACATATTAGATATTTTATGGGTCTATTCTCTCGTATTAATATTTAAAGATTTTTATATGTTTTACAAAAAGAAAAAAATTAAATAATCCCTTTCCAAAAATACTCAGCTATCATTACAATAAAAAATATACCTAACAAATTCAATACTATCCCATAACGAAGCATATCTTTTATATTTACCACTCCACTGCTCATCGCTATTGCGTTTGGAGGTGTCGCAATTGGTAACATAAAAGCATAACTAGCACACAAAGTTGCAACCATCATAAAGAGTGTTGTATCTATTCCTGACTTTTGTGCTACAGAATAAATTACCGGTAACATAATTGAAATAAGAGCCGTATTAGAAGTAATCTCAGTGGTAAAAGTAATGAGTATCGCAACACTAAAAAGCAGTAGAATTGGCGACATATTTGTCATAGAAAGAAGATATATTGCTATCTCTTCTGCCAAGCCTGTTTGACTAAAATCCTTCGCGATGGAAAAACCTGCCCCAAATAAAAATATAATGGCAAACGGAATTTTCATACTATCTTCTTGCCATTGCAGTATATTAAATGGTGGCATAAATAGAACAAGTCCAAAAGCAAGTAAAATACCGCTTTCACTTAATCCTAATCCTTCCCAATAGGGTCTAATAGGAGCATTTACAAAAAGAAGTACAATTAAGCCAAACATCAAATACATTACTTTTTTTTGCTTGTTATCTAGCCCTTGAGTATGATTTTGACTGAGAACTGTAAGATTTTGTACCCCTATACTCATTTGAGAGTATGGAGCTTAATAAGCCTGATGTTATAGCTAAAGAGAAGATAATACCTCGTGGCGTTGATGGAAACAAGGCTAAAAGTTTGTGTGCGATGTGTATATGCAGTTTCGTTTTTTCTACTGCGATTGCTAATAAAAAGCCACCCAAAAAAAGATAAATAATAGGATGGGCATAATTCACTGTAGTTGCTTTAGTGTTGAGGATACCAAATGCTGGAAAAAGCACTATGGGGAGCAAAGAGACTACGCCTAAAGGCAAAGCTTCATTTGTCCACAATGTTACTAACAAAGCTATCAATCCAAGTAATTCACTTTGTACTGCATTAAATGCTAAAGTAGCTACAAAATATGTAGCCAAGCCAATCGCCAACGCAATAAAAATCTTAAAAAACTGTTCTTTGCCCTGTAGCACATATGCCCCTTAGTTTGTCAATAAGTCACGTAAACTTTCTCTAGGATTTTTTCCTTCAAGTGTCAAATACACTTCTCTTGCTATAGGAAGATAGAGACTGTTTTTTATTGAGATATCATGCAATGCATACGCTGTACCGATACCCTCAGCAACTTCACCTAGCACTTCTATAATCTCTTCTTGTGTTTGCCCCTTAGCCAGTCCAAGCCCAACTCTAAAGTTTCTACTCATAGTTGAAGAAGCTGTTAAGAACAAATCTCCCGCACCACTTAAACCAAGAAAACTCTCTGCTTGTGCTCCATAACTTAGACCAAAACGCTGCATCTCAACCAAACCACGAGAAATTAAGGCTGCTGCAGCATTATTTCCAAGCTCAAGACCATTACAAATTCCAGCAGCTATCGCTATAACATTTTTATATGCACCTGAGATTTCAGCTCCGATAACATCATTTGAAGTATACGTTTTTATAAAAGATGGAAAAAGTGCTGCAAACTCTTGGGCAAGTTCTTGGTTTAAAGAGTTTACTACAAGAGCAGTCGGTAAAGATTTTTGTACTTCTGTTGCAAAAGAAGGACCTGAAAGAAATACTATATTTTCACTTGGTACATACTTTTCATATATTTCATTTAAAAACATTCCACTCTTTGCTTCAATTCCTTTAGCAGCGACAAGAATTTTTTGATTTTTAAATACAAAATTTTCTTCGAGCCAAGAAGATACTTGTTGTGCAGGAACCGTTACAACAAGATACTCACACTCTAAAATCTCTTCAAGTGAAACAAAATTATCGAGTTCACGTACTCTCCTCGAGGTAATAACAACATCATTTTTCTCACTTAAGGCGAATGCTAATGCACTCCCCCACTTACCAGCTCCAATTACTCCAATTGACATATCGCTCACTCCTTATTAACTTTTCAAATTCTTGAATATCTCTTTCATATCCTACAATTACTAACACATCACCTTCTTTAATGATATGACGTTTTGCCTTAGAAGAATATATAAACTCACTTTTCATATTTTCATGCATGACTGAGAGAACAATTATTCCATTGTATCTTGTCCAATCTATACTTTTTAATTTTTCATCCTTGAATTTACTTTCATTACTGATACGAATCTGAGCAATTTTTAAAGCGCTCTCTTCATACAATATACTATGTAAGACTTTATTTGAAATTGGTTTTTCTAGCATATTTGCAATAATATCTGAGGTAGTCTCAACCAAAGGAATGACTTTATTTGCACCAGCCATTTTAAGCTTGTTTGCACTTTCATTATTTGAAGAGACTGCAATAATACTCAACTCCTTAAACGCAGCTCTAAGGGAAATAGTTAAAAATATATTTTTCGATGTATCTTCTAAAACACAAAAGGCTATGGATGAATTAATATCAACATCTTTTTCAATGAGTTGCCACTCATCGCTCAAATCAAATGATTCAAGCTCGTATGCACCCTCTCCCAAATCATTTTCATCCATTGTATAAACTTTTATCTTTGTGTAGCTATCTTGTAAATTTGTTACAATCTCTTGTGCATATTTATTGTGACCAAATATCAAAGCTGTCGTTTTACGCATTCTTGACCTTTGTATATAAATATTTTTCAAACTCTTTTATAAAAACATGATAACCAATGACCAAAAGATAATCACCTACTTCTAATAATGTTGAATCTAATGGATTAAAGTAAAACCTATCTTTATCCGTTTTATATACACCAAGTAAAACAACTCTGTACTCTTTGTTCACTAAACTACCAATAGTTGGAAAATTATCCACTATTCTTTGCGTAATTCCAAGTTCATCAATAGAAACTTCGGAGTCTTCACTTCTAAGTTCATGAATAACTTCAAATGCAACAGGCTTACCTACTAGTTCTTTTGTTATAAGACCTATAAGCTCTTGGGGATATACAAGCTTGTCTATACCGGCAAATTCTAGTTTTTTTCGATTAGAATCATTCATAAGAAGAGAAAGAATAAACACCTCTTTATGTAGAGAACGGATTGTTAGAGTAGTATAAACATTTTCAACATCATTTTCATTTAAACATAAAATAGCTTTTACCTGTTTTGTAATATCAATATCAAGCTTCTTGTAACTAGCAACAATCCCAGGATCATAATTCAAAGCAGTAAAACCATCCTGTTTAGCCTGATTTACCTTTTGTATATCCGCATCTAAGACAATGATAGAATACTCCTTTAAAAAAAGCTTTTTAGCAACTTCACTCGCTACACGCTCATACCCACAAATAAGATAAACCTTTTTCAGTTTAGAAATATTTTCAATCGTTTTTGCTTCTATGATTTCATCTAGTTTTTCCGTAAAAGCAGAAACAAACAATGAAGTGGTAAAAGCTAAAACGGCAACACCAGTGCCAATAACAATAATAGCAACAAAACGTCCCTCATTTGATGTTGGAGTAATGTCCCCATAACCTACTGTTGAAATTGTCACTATAGACCAATAGAATGCTTCAAACAGGGTGTTTATAGGAGAGTCATTCCTATTTGCTTCCATTACATAAATCAAAACTGATGAGATAAAAATTATGATTGAAGCAAAAATACCAAGCGTTAAAAATTCAAACTTTTTTGTAGCTAATACAGAAAAGAGAATTTGAAAACTTTTTGCATATCGAAATATCTTAAAAACACGAAAAATTATAAATATACGAAGTAAACGCAGCTCATGAAAAAATGGCATAATTGCTAACAAGTCTATTATTGCTTGTGGGGAAAGTATATAAGAAAGTTTTACTTTTGCTACATTTCTAAAGGCTTTTTGAAGATTTACATCACGAAAAAGGAAAGTATCATGTTCCGCTCTTGCAATGATAATCTTAGTCACACTACTATTTACCCAAAGACGAAGTAAGTACTCTATCAAAAAAATGATAGAGATAACATAGTTACTAAAAAATCGAAGATAATCATTAACAGGATATTTAACTTCTCGAATCAAAACAGCTACACTAGTAAAAATGAGAGCCATCATAAATAAATCTAGATATTTTTTATATTTATATTTCTCATTTTCTAGTATATTATAAAAAAATGTTTTAAAAGTTTGATATTTTTTTGATGTATTTAAAAAATACGCAAAATCTAATATCCAGGCTTTTAGCACAATATTTAGCCTAATTTAGCTTTTAAAATTTCGTTTACAACTTGAGGATTTGCACTTCCTTTACTTGCTTTCATCACTTGACCAACAAAAAAACCAAAAAGTTTTTCTTTTCCACCTTGGTATTGTGTAACTTTTTCAGGATTTGCACTAATAATTTCATTACAAATCGCCTCAATAGCTCCTGTATCTGTTACTTGCTTCAAGCCAAGTGTATCAATAGCATCATCAACAGTAACTTCTTCATTTTCCATCAAGTAGTCAAGTACCTCTTTTGCAGCTTTTCCACTGATAGTTTTATCATCAATTCTTTTGACTAAGAAACCAAGTTTTACTGCGTTTACAGGAGAGTTAGAAAGATTTATCTCACCTTTTAAACGTCCTAGAAGTTCTACAGTTAACCATGTAGTTGCAGTTTTTGCTGTGACTGGTTCTTCTTCTATCATCGTTTCAAAAAAGTTAGCCATCTCCACAGCAGAAGTTATAACGGCTGCATTGTATTCAGTCATACCGTATTCTTTAACAAAACGATCTTTCTTCTCGTCTGGTAATTCTGGAATTTTTGTATATTTTTGCATCATCTCATCTGTTACAACACATTTGAGTAAATCTGGCTCCGGAAAGTATCTATAATCAGCCGCTTCTTCTTTTCCACGCATAGAACGGGTTTCTTGTTTTACCTGATCAAAAAGACGAGTCTCTTGACAAATCTCATCATCATAAACACCATCTTCCCATGCTTCAGTTTGACGAGCTACTTCAAGTTCAATTGCACGTTGAATGAACTTAAATGAATTGATATTTTTAATTTCTACACGAGTATAAAGCTTTTCATCTCCTTTTGGACGGATAGAAACATTTACATCAACCCTAAAACTTCCCTCTTGCATATTTGCATCACCAATATCCAAATAACGGATAATAGAATGAAGTTTTTTAAGATATAAAATTGCTTCATCAGCACTTCTCATATCTGGTTCTGAGACTATTTCAAGCAAAGGTGTTCCCGCACGATTCAAATCTACTTTAGAAATATCTCCATCATGAATATTTTTTCCTGCATCGGCTTCAATATGAGCACGATTTACACGGATAATTTTATTGCTTCCATCTTCAAAATCAATTTGAAGTTTTCCATGTTCAACTATTGGTGTATAGAGTTGCGTTATTTGATATGCTGTAGGAGAATCGGGATAAAAGTATGATTTTCTATCAAAATATGAAATTCTATTTACTCTTGCTTCAAGTGCAGTTCCAAGCATGATAGATTTATGTACAACCTCTTTGTTAAGCACAGGCAAAGCGCCAGGTAAAGCTAAACACGTGGGACAAGTATTTGTATTTTGTTTATGATTAAAACTCGTTGCACATGAACAAAAAAGTTTTGATTTCGTATTTAATTGTACATGGACTTCAAGACCGATAACTACTTCAAACATAGATTTCCTTATAAAAATAAATTAATTACTTCTATTTTAGCTGATTTATGCTTTAAAAGATGTTATTTAGTATGTTTCGCGTAGATTTTTTCTAAAAGTTTTGTCTGCTTTTTTGCTTCAGCAAGTCTTTTTTTATTCACTTCAAAAGCGTCTAAAAGAAGGATAAGAAAGAGGGAAGAGATAACATAAATAAGAGTAGAAAATATTGCAAGAGCAATTCCTAAACTAATAAATAGTTTAAATGTAAGAAGAGCACCAAAAAGCACAATAGCCCATGATGCTCCAAGCAAAAAGCTTATGAGTCTATCATAAATATCTTTTTGCATGGAAGTAAAAGACCTAGTGTTCTTCAACAGCTATTGCGCCACCAAGGTAAACATAAGTAAGCATCATAAAGATAAACGCTTGTAAGAATGCCATAAATGTTAAAAGTGCAAATGGTACCATTGGCATAACCCATGGAGCAAGCATCAAGATTACCATTAAGAACATATCATCACCTTTTACATTTCCAAAAAGACGGAAAGAAAGAGAAATGATACGAGAAATATGAGAAACAATCTCAATCGGGAACATTAACCAATATAACCACCATACTGGACCTAAAAAATGTTTTAGATAAAGTAATAATCCATGAGCCTTGATACCAACGTAGTTGTAATAAACAAAAACAGTAAGTGCTAACGCCAAAGGCATTTCAAGCATTGCAGTTGGAGCTTCAAAACCTGGAAGAATACCAATAATATTTGACACTCCAACAAACAAACCTATTGTTGCAACAAGTGCAAGATATTTACGAGCGTGTGACTTACCCATAACATCCGTACCCATACTCAGCACACCTTGAATATAAGCTTCCATAAGGTTTTGAGTACCTTTTGGTACAATTTGTAAGTTTGTCATTGCAACTTTTGCTAAAAATAAAGCTATACCAGCTGATAGTAGCATATGTGTCATGAAAATAAAAGTCTTATCTTCTGAGATAAGTCCGAAAAAAGTAAACAATTCACCCATTGGCGTGCTCCCTTGTCTATTAAAATTAGCGCAATTATAATCAAACTTGCATTAAATTATTATAAGTTTTGTTATAATCGTTCACATAATTTTAAAAATAAGGAAAAAAACAATGAATCTTCTCAAATTAGTTACATTATTAAGCCTCGCTACATCCTTACTCTTAGCAGCTCCCAAAACAAAAGAAAATACTCAAATCAAAGCCCTCATCAAGATGGGACAAACTAGCTCCAAACTTCTTCTAAAAACTTTAGCTTCTAATATGAAAAAAAATATGAAAGCTGGTGGACCCCTTCAGGCTCTTGATTTTTGTTCTCAAGAAGCGTACACCCTCACTGAAAAAGTAAATCAAAAACTTCCTAACGGTGTACGAGTCAAAAGAATTAGTAGTAAATTTAGAAATCCCGCGAACAAGCCTACAGGTAATGAACAAGTTGTTTTAGAGTCTCTACAAAAGCTTAAAGATGCCAATATTCTTTTGCCAAAACAACTCATCCAAAAAGTAGATGCAAATACATACAAGTATTATAAGCCACTTATAATCAAGAAGCAAGTATGTCTCAAATGTCATGGTGACGTAAAAGAGACTGATTTAAAACGTGCAATAGCAGAGCGTTATCCGATTGACAAAGCTATGCATTACAAAATGGGAGATTTAAGAGGAGCAATTGTAGTTACAATTACAAAATAATCTTTTAGAGCAAGAGTTGCTATTTTGCAAACTCTATTGCTCTACTTTCACGGATAACATTCACTTTAATTTCGCCTGGGTACTGCACTCTATCTTCTATCTCTTTAGCAATTTCTTTCGCCATTAAAATAGACTCATCGTCATTAACTAAGCTAGCATTCACAATAACACGAACCTCTCGACCTGCGTTAATAGCATAGGCTTGTCTCACGCCATCACGTGAAGAAGCTATATCTTCTATCTCAGTAACACGCTTTAAGAAACTCTCTAACACTTCCCTTCTCGCCCCTGGTCTTGCAGCAGAGAGTGCATCTGCAGCACAAACTGCACCACATTCGATAGAGTTAATCTCTTGTTGTCCATGATGTGCATATATTGCATTTATTACAACTTCACTCTCATTATACCTACTACATATCTCAGCACCCAAATCAATATGATTTCCATCATGATCATGCGTCAAAGCCTTACCAATATCATGTAAAAGCCCTGCCCGTTTAGCTAGGATAGCATCACCACCCATCTCAGCAGCCATAACTCCTGCTAAATGTGCCACTTCTAAAGTATGTGCCAAAGCATTTTGTCCATAACTTGCACGGTATCGTAAACGACCGATGAGTTTAACAAGCTCTGGGTGCATAACCCCAATATTCATATTAGCAATAAGCTCTTCACCTTCAGCCAATATTTTTGATTCAAATTCATCAGAGACTTTTTTATAGATCTCTTCAATTCTTGCGGGTTGAATTCTTCCATCTTCAATCAAAAGCTGCAGTGTTTTTGTTGCAATAGCTCGGCGATAAAGATTAAAGCTACTTACCAGAATTGCATTTGGTGTATCATCTATAATGATGTCCACACCAAGTAAACTCTCAAGCGCTTTAATGTTACGCCCCTCTTTTCCAATGATACGACCTTTAAGTTCATCATTTTCTAAATGAACTAAGTTAGTAAGCCGCTCAGTAGCAAATTCTCCTGCAAAACGGCTTGTTGCCTGTGCCAAGATATAGTTTGCTCTTTTTTCTGCTTCTTCTCTAGCTTCATTTTCACTTTTTCTGACAATATGTGCAATATCTGCACGAGACTTCTCTTCTATTTTTTCAAGTAAGACATTTTTAGCTTCATCTTGAGTCATTCCTGCACTATGTTCTATGGTATGTAGTGCCTCATCTCTTTTTTTCTCATAATTTTCTTTGAGTAAAGCGAGTGATTTTTCATTTCTATCCAAATTAATTTTTTGCGCTTTGAGCTGACTTAATTTGCTTTGAATTGTTTCTTCTTTAGCTTTTTCATACTGCTCAAATTTTTTCTCTTTTCGAACAAGTTCATCCTCTCTTTGAGAAAAATCTGCACGTACCCTCTCTTTCACATTATCAAACTCTTTTTGTGCTTCATGTTCAATTTCACGAGCTTTAAGTTTTGCACGCTCAAGTAGTGTTTGTGCTTCATTTTCAATTGCTTTTGCTTTTGCAACAGCTTGTTCAACATAAATATCGAAATTTGCGCTTGTAATTTTTTTAGAGATGAAAAAACCCACTACTCCACTCACCGTGGCAATCGTGCCACCTAGTAGTATCTCATCTAACATGTTTGTAAACCCTTTTCGTTTAAACTATAGAGTACCTCTTTTTATCGTTTTCCTTGGCGTGATTAAAACATCACATGACACATCATATGCATCACATATCAACTTTTTTGTGTAACAAAATTCTGGCTGTGTAAATATTGTATAAGGTTTCTTGTTTAGTTTTTCAAAGAAACGATCATACATCCCTTTTCCAAAACCAACTCTTTGTAACTTTCCATCAACACCAACGGCTGGTACTATAGCTATATCAATTTTATTTATATTTTTTATTGTATTTCCCGCTTCAAAGACACCAAAATTCTTTTTTTTCAGCGGTAGCCTAAATGGTACCATCTTAAAACTTTTACCTTCCATAAATGGAATAAATACCTCATGTTTTTTCCCTAGTATCTTGAGAGATTTGCGTATATCTGCTTCAAATGGTAACGGATAATAAAAAAGTATTTTCAGTCGCTTCTTCCCTGCATAAGCAGATATCTCATCTATGAGTTTTTTGTTAAGCAGATAATTTTTATAAAATTTGTTATGTTGTGACGATTTTTTAATCTTTTTGAGACAATTTTGTCTAAATACATTCTTTGTAAGAGTCATATTACATCTTTATGGTTATAATTTTGCACATTTTACACAAATAAATAAACAAAGGCAAAAGGTTCATGTCAAAATTTTCTCTATTATCAACGCTTTTAGCGGCTTCATTAATGTTTCAAGCTTGTTCAGACAACAACAAAGATACAGCTCAAGATGTAAACTCCATTTTATCAACAAACGAATTTGTTTTAACAGGTTTAGATAATAAACAGTACATCATAGAAAAAGCACCACAAGGTTTTAAACTAAAAAATATGCAAGGAAAAGTCCTTATCTTAGATATTTTTGCAACTTGGTGTCCTCCTTGTCAAGCAGAAGCTTCACATTTGGCTTCACTACAAAAGAAATACAAAGATGATTTAGTTATCATAGGTATCACTGTTGAAAACAATATCCCAAATACGAAACTTAAAAATTTCAGAGAACTTCATGGTGCTGACTATGTTTTAGTAAATTCAACTGAAAACACAAGAATTATTGATGCTGTTGCAGAAAAACTTCATCTTGGAAGAGATTTTGGTATTCCTCTTATGGCAATGTATAAAGATGGAAAACTAGTAAACTATTATCAAGGTGCGACAGAAGAAGAATTTATCCAAAGTGACATCAAAAAAGCTTTAGGAAAATAATAGATGTTTGGATTTATTAAAAAATCACTTAACAAAACTGTAGAAGCGATTAAAACAGTTGCTCCAAAGAAAAAAAAATATTTTACAAAAGATGAACTTGAAGAGATTCTTTTAGAAGCTGATGTTGAGTATGGTTTGGTTGAAATCATCTTAAATGAAATCTATCAAGAAAAAATCACAAGAGATATTTTAGAGCAAAAACTTCTCGCCACACTTGCTTATACTAGCTACAAAGAGCCTGAATATACTGCACCATTTGTAGAACTTATCATCGGTGTTAATGGGGCAGGTAAAACAACAACCATTGCAAAACTTGCTTATAAATACAAACAAGAAGGTAAAAAAGTCATGCTTGGTGCAGGTGACACCTTCCGTGCTGCAGCAATTGAGCAACTTACATTATGGGCAAATAAGCTTGAGATCCCCATTGTTTCATCTAAACAAGGGCATGATAGTTCTGCTGTAGCTTATGATGCTATCGACTCTGCAAAATCAAAAAACTATGATAATGTCATCATCGATACAGCAGGAAGGTTACACACACAAACAAATCTTGCTAATGAACTTAAAAAGATCAATCGTATCTGTGCAAAAGCCCATGAAGGTGCTCCACATAGAACTGTTTTAATCATTGATGGTACACAAGGAAACTCTGCGATTTCTCAAGCAAAAGCATTTAATGAAATGATAGGTGTCGATGGCATTATCATCACAAAACTTGATGGAACAGCCAAAGGAGGAAGTATATTTAGTATTGCTTACGCTCTTGAGCTTCCTATACTTTATGTAGGAACAGGTGAACAGCCTGAAAACTTAACCCCTTTTGATAAGTATGAATTTGTTGATGGTCTTTTAGATGCACTTTTCGAAGAAAAAGAAGAAAAAGAAGAAAAAGGAAAAGAGACAACACAACAGACTGAGCTAAACGCAGTAGATGAAGAAAAACCAGAAGAACGCAATAAAGATAAAAAAGAGAGTGCACTTGAAACATTTTTAAAAGATGAAAAACTTGTTCTTCTCAAAAGTTTATCTGAAAATTTGATGCTAGTAAATTATGCAAATACGCCTGTAGATACAAAGATTGAATACAAAAATGGCAAATGGAAGTATTGCTAATATTTCATTTTGTCATATTTTTAGACTATCCCTTTAAAATAGAATACAATTCATACATTACTTACTAAAGGTTTTTTATGGCGAAGAAAAAAATACTCTTTGAGTGTCAGCATTGTGGTCTTACTACTCCAAAATGGATGGGAAAATGTACTAATTGTGGAGCGTGGGATAGTTTCATTGAACTGAGTGAGCAACAACAAGAAGTTGTAAAACAAACAAAGTCTACTGCATCCAAATCAGCCAAAGCCATTAGTATCAACGATATCGTAGAAGAAGAGATTTATCGCTTCTCTTCACTTGATGATGAACTCGATAATGTACTTGGTGGTGGCATTGTTCCTGGATCTTTAACTCTTATCGGGGGAAGTCCAGGTGTAGGTAAATCAACACTGCTTTTAAAAGTAGGTGCAAATATTGCCTCAACGAAAAAAGATGTACTTTATGTCACGGGAGAAGAATCAGCAGGACAGATAAAACTTCGTGCCAATCGACTCAACTCAAACCATGATTCACTTTATTTGTTAAGTGAGATACGACTTGAACAAATATTAGTAGAACTAGAGCATAGAAAATATGACTTTCTTATCATTGACTCTATTCAAACTATTTACTCAGAAAACATCACATCAGCTCCAGGATCAGTAACCCAAGTAAGACAAATCACTTTTGAGCTTATGCGTATAGCAAAAGAAAAAGATTTGGCAATTTTCATCATAGGGCATATCACAAAAGAAGGCTCCATTGCTGGACCAAGAGTCTTAGAACATATGGTAGATACAGTTTTATACTTTGAGGGTGATTCATCTCAAGAGCTACGCATACTTCGCGGATTTAAAAACCGATTTGGTGCTACGAGTGAGATAGGTGTTTTTGAGATGAAAGCTGAAGGTTTAGTCTCTGCAACTGACATAGCATCACGCTTTTTCAATCGTAACTCTTCGCAAAGTGGCTCTGCACTTACTGTTATCATGGAGGGTTCTCGTCCTATCATCTTAGAAGTACAAGCCCTAGTTTCAGAGTCACATACACCCAATGCAAAAAGACAAGCAACAGGTTTTGACAACAATCGTCTCAATATGCTTTTAGCACTCTTAGAGAGAAAACTCGAAATTCCACTCTCAGGGTATGATGTATTTATCAACATCACAGGCGGCATAAAGATAACTGAAACTGCAGCAGATTTGGCAATCTTAGCGGCTATTATTAGTAGCTTTCGTGACCGTGCCATTTCAAAGGAGACCGTTTTCATTGGAGAAGTCTCCTTAGTGGGGGATGTGCGAGAAGTCTATGCACTTGATGTAAGACTAAAAGAGGCAAAAATGCAAAATATCAACAAAGCATTAGTCTCTAAAAAGCCACTTGAAAAAACAACTGTGAAGACTTATATAGTTGATGAAGTATCAAAACTTTTAGAGTGGTATTAAATTGAGCAATTTAAAGTTTTTTTTGCACAATTTAATTGTATAATAACTTACTAAGACAAAAAAAGGTGAACGATGATAGATGCAGAATTTAGAAGTGAAGAAAGATTTTCAAGAATGGCAATTGGCTTTGACACTCACGAAGAAAAAGTAAATGCTCTTCCCCAAATTGAGAATATTACAAAAAAATGCTCTCTTCAACCAGAAATATATACAACAAAGGTTTCAAGTGGGAAAGAGGTCTACGTTATAGAATATCATGACGACTGTAGCCGCGAAGCTGGTCCGATTTTTGAAGAAATAATGAAAGTTTTAGATATAAAAATTTGTAGCTAAAAAGAGAGTTTATTTAATGAAAGATTATGCAAAAGGCAACAAACTCTTTAGAGACTACTTTAAAAAGAATAAAGAATCACTGTTAAACCTCGTTAAAAGTGGACAATCACCAAAAGCACTTTTTATTGGTTGCTCTGATTCTAGAGTAATACCTGATTTAATTATACAAAGCAATCCAGGTGATTTGTTTGTAGTACGTAATGTTGGTAACTTTGTTCCGCCATTTAAACCAGATGAAGATTTTCATTCGACAGCTTCAGCGATAGAATATGCTGTTAGTGTTCTAAAAGTTAATGACATAATTATCTGTGGTCATACACACTGTGGTGCTTGTGAACATCTCTTTCATGAGATTGATGACACGCCTGATCTCATTCATACAAAAAAATGGCTTGAACTCGGAGAGAGTGCTAAAAACTCCGCAATTGCAACGCTGACAGAAGATGCTCCCAAAGAGGAGTTACTGCGTTTGACAGAGAAATTTTCAGTCATACAACAGATTGAAAATATTTTAACGTATCCAAGTGTACAAAGGCGATTTGAAGCTGATGGACTACATATTCATGGGTGGTATTATCATATTGAGAATGGGGATATAGAGTATTATAATGCAGAGAGCTCTGAATTTTTGCCACTTAATACTATCGCACAAAAAAATAAAATTTAAATTTTTTTATTATTTCCGATATACTATCAAAATTAAAATAAATAAATAATGTCAAGGAAAAAAAATGGCTGATGAAGAACAAGTAGAAGAGACTGAGAAAAAAGAGAAAAAATCTAGCAATATGCTGATGATTATCATCATTGTTGTGTTAGTTTTCATCATAATAATTGGAGCAGTGGTTGCAGTGCTACTTATGAGTGGGGATAATGAGGCTGTAGATGCTTCTGCACCACAAGCAAAAGAAAAAACTATCTCTCAATCACAAACTACTAAAAGAAGTAGTGTTGCCATGGATAATGACAGAAAACTTAGCGACATAGGCATACTCTACCCGCTTGACACTTTCACTGTAAACCTAAAAAGTGACTCAGGGAGACGCTACCTTAAAGCGACAATATCTTTAGAGCTTAGCGGAGAAGAATTAAGTATAGAACTCGATGCAAAAGCAGCAGTACTTCGTGATAGAATCATCAGAATTTTAAGTTCGAAAACTTTAGAAGAGATTTCTTCTAAAAAAGGAAAACAAAAAGTTTCTGAACAAATCATGAATACATTAAACGCAATGATAACAGACGGGCAAATAAAAGGCATCTACTTTACTGAATTTGTTATTCAGTAGGCTAATTTTAGCAAATTTCATCAAATCTCTCTAAGCCCCTTGAAATGGGGCAACTCTCATGATATACTATCTTCAAATCTAATCGCTAAAAGTCATAATTCTTCATATTGAGCGGACTTTTAGCGGACTTAAAAGGTAGATAACATGACAGTTTTAAGCCCTAAAATCCCTACTTCTTACACAGGTATTTTTTACAAAGAAGTAGTAAATGACGATAAAAAAGTAGTCGATAAAATATTTCTTATTAGATATAAAGATGAAATAGGCAGAGATAAGCAAAAAACCATAGGTAAATATTCACAAGGCATTAGACTTACATATTGTAAAGCTATTCGAGATGAAACAATCCGCTTCAACAACGAAAGAGAGAGATATTTAACTACTATAGAGATAGAACTCCTAAAAAAAGCTGTATCACATGAGATGGAATTATTATTGTTTGTAGAAATTGCACTCAGTACTGGAGCAAGACTTGGTTCAATTATGAAGATGAAAAAATCGGATATCGATTTTGAAAATGAAAGCATTAAAATTAACAACTTCAAAACAAATGATAAATACATTGGGTATCTTAATGATTCAACATTAAATCTTCTTTCATTTCATACAAAAAAAATGAGAAAAGATGCAAAGATTTTTTCGGTTTCACGAAGCTATGTATCTTATAAAATCAGAGGCATTATGAAAAAACTTTTCAATGAAGGCATCACAGATGAGTATCAAAAAGTCGTCATTCATACACTATGACATACTTTTGCTTCACATTTAGCTATAAACGGTTGTCCAATTTACACCATCAAAGAGCTTATGAACCATAAAACTATCGAGATGACAGAACGATATGCAAAACTTGCTCCAAATCAAGGTAAATCTCAAGTGCAAAGACTATACAATCCACAGTAGCATTATTCAAAAGCAAAAAAATTAAACACCCCCTCGTGGAAGGTGTAGGGTGTTCAATTTTTTCTTGACTTTCCGAATAACACTACAATACTTTATATTTTAATCTTTTACATTATGAAAGATACACTACTAAAATTACTTGAAGA
>NZ_JALSKT010000085.1 GCF_026988655.1 Sulfurimonas sp.
ATATTAAAGAAGATATCACATATACTACAAATCAGCTTGAAAAAAATAAAAATTCAAGACGTTATAAAAAAGATAAACACTCCCAGTCAAAATTTAGTGACTGGGAATAGTCTTTATCCCTCTGTATGAACTTCTTCTAACATAGCATCAAGTAAAACGAAAAGTTTTTGAGATGCTTCTTCCATATCATCAAAGTTATGAATAATTTTATCCTGATTAGCAAGAACATTTTGTTCCGGATTTGCATTGTCAATAAAGGCGAGATTTGTATTTGCGTTTGTATGGACAATATTATGTGGCTGTGCAACTTGAGGATAGCTCACGGTATTTCCAAAACGTTCTTTACCTTCTGAATCATACCATTTTCCTAAATTACATTGGTGAGAATTAACTGCTTTTAGTACTTTTTTCAGTGATACGAGAGAGTTGTAAGCACGAGATTTGTAAAGTATATGGTCGATTTTAGCCAAAACAATAAAGACACTGTTTTCCATAAAGACTGATTGTGTGACAATCTTATTAGAGTTGTCGCTAAGCTCTACTAGGGTAGTTTCAAACTCCTCTATAGTTTGTGTTGAGGAATCAACAGTCTCTTTCATATTCTCAGAACTACTTTGAATATCGCTCATCCCTTGCTGCAGTGATTTGATTGAGATGGATATCTCACTTGTGGCTTTATGGGTTCTCTCAGCAAGTTTTCTTACTTCATCTGCTACCACAGCAAATCCACGTCCATGTTCACCAGCGCGTGCTGCTTCAATTGCTGCGTTGAGAGCAAGAAGATTTGTTTGGTCAGCGATGTCAGTTATGAGTTCTATAACTGAAGTAATATCCCCAGCCTGAGTTGCTAGTTCTTCTATATTGGTATTATTATTATTATTTACCTGCTCATGAAGCTCATGAAGATTATCCACAACAGTATTGATGTTCTGTCTTGAATCATTTGCAAGTTCTGCAGCAAATCTTGTTGAAGCAGACACTGTCTTAATGTTTTCAATATTTGTTTTTAAATCTTTTTGAATAACAGTAAGAGATTCTGAGACGTTTACGCTACGAATACTAATTTGAGTATTAAAAGCATCTCGAAGAACTTTTTTGTACTGTACTTCCATTATATCGATTGTGCTTGCCACATTGTCTATGGCAACTACAAAAGCACCATCAAGCCCTTGAGAAGAGATTTTTGTGCTAAAGTCACCTTTTGAAGCATTTGTAATAGTTGTATTGATTTGAGAAATGAGAGTGTTGATATGTTGGATAAGCTCATTGAGATTTTTTCCCATTGTTCCTAGTTCAGTCTCTAAAGAAGTGTTTGTAGACATATTGCTAAAGTCACCTTTTGCAGTACGTGAAATGATCATTGTAAATTCTTGGATACCTGTTATCACTGAGTTACTGATTTTACTTGCAAAGATAAATACGACGACACCAACAAGTAGTCCTGCTAAGAAAACAAAATATTTGTAAAAAGATATTTTTGATTCTAGTTTGCTAGAAAAAGAATGAAGTTCTTCTTCTTTAATTTTGACAAGTTCTTTAAAATATTTTCTTGACTTTTCTGCATAAGGGGTTAATTCTGTTTTATATTTAGCATAAACATTTATCTTATCGTTGGCAATTTCATCAGCAGTAAGGGTTTCCATCATCTTATAGGAGTTATCCAAAAAAAGGACTGTTGACTCTTTGGCTTGTTTTAGGAGGGGAAAGTGTTTATCTTCTTTCATAATAATTTCTAAAGCAGAAAAATCTTCTTTAATAGCATCTATGTTAGCGCGAAGTTTATGAAGATCTGTTTGATTGTTTCCTCCAATCATCAAGTCTCTTGTTGTTCTGCTCACATAATTGAGCCGTTTTTCTATATCTAGAACTTTAAATCCTGATTGCATAGGTGTTGTGTAGATGATCATAATCATCTTCTATATCTGTCATTGCCCCAAAGACAAAAATTGTGGCAGCAAAGATTGCAAAAGTTGCCATCACAATAAGATAATTCATCTTCTTTTTAATACTGAGATTCTGAAACATACATATTCCTTTATGTGAAAATTTTAATATATTTTATCACATAATTATTCAGTATATATAAAAAATTATAATATATCAAAAATATATAATACTTCTGTGATAAAAGATTTTAGAACATTGGAATAGGTTGTGGTACAATTCATATACAAAAAGAGAAAAGTAAGTACAAGCTTAAAGGAAAATAAATATGACGATGGCAGAACAAGAGATTAAAAAATTTGAAAAAACGGACTGTGCAGAAAATTCTGTATTTTATCAAGCAATGGAGGAGGTGATATATTCCATCGCTCCATTGTTAGAATCTGATGAAAAATATCTTAAATATGCAATCCTTGAACGTTTGGTAGTTCCTGATAGAATTATAAAATTTAAAGTGACTTGGTTGGATGACAATAATAATGTGCAGGTAAATACTGGTTATAGAGTGCAGTTTAATAATGCACTTGGACCATATAAAGGTGGACTTCGTTTCCATCCAACGGTAAATGAAGGGGTATTAAAATTTTTAGGATTTGAGCAAATACTGAAGAACTCTTTGACGGGATTGCCTATCGGAGGAGGAAAGGGTGGCAGTGATTTTGATCCAAAAGGAAAAAGTGATTTTGAGATAATGAAGTTTTGTACTGCGTTTATGAGTGAGCTTTATAAATATATAGGTCCTCGCATAGATGTTCCTGCTGGTGATATTGGTGTTGGTAGTCGTGAAATTGGTTATCTTTTTGGTGAATATAAAAAAATCACATCTTCTTATGAAGGCGCATTAACAGGGAAGCCATACTTCTTTGGTGGCTCTCTTATGCGCCCTGAAGCTACAGGCTATGGTGCAGTTTATTTTACTGGGAGTATGCTTGAGATTGAAGGTAAAGAGCCATTGGATGGAAAAATTTGTACGGTAAGTGGTGCTGGAAATGTTGCACTGCATGCGATTGAAAAGCTGCAACAAATTGGAGCTATTGTTGTGAGTTGTTCAGACTCGCACGGTACTATATATGATCCACGAGGTGTAGACTTAGAACTGTTAAAAACTCTCAAACTTGAGCGCAGAACTTCTTTAAAAGAGTATACTGAAGTACATTCTGAAGCAGAATATATTCCAGTTGAGAATTATCCAGAGGGTGCACATGCAGTGTGGAATATTCCATGTTATGCAGCCTTTCCTTGCGCTACTCAAAATGAGCTTAATGAACTCGATGCGCAAAATCTTATAACTAATGGTTGTGTGAGTGTCACTGAAGGTGCAAATATGCCATCAACTCCTGAAGCAATAGCACTACTGCAAAGTCATAAGCTCTGCTTCGCTCCGGCTAAAGCCGCCAATGCAGGTGGGGTGGCTGTAAGTGAATTTGAAATGAGTCAAAATGCTTCCATGACAAAATGGAGTTATGCAAAAGTAGATGAAAAACTCAAAGAGACTATGCAAATGATATGTAAACGGGTGGCGCTTACTGCCAAAGATTATGGCGTGGAAGGCAATTATGTTGATGGTGCAAATATTGCAGGATTTAAAAAAGTTGCAGATGCTATGATAGCAGAAGGAATCTAAACGCAGTGAAACAGATACTAATAGCTTTTATACTTTTTTTTCTTACACTTAATTTAAACGCAGCTGTTAAATACAGTCCATTTTTAGATAAACAAATAGAGCTTAATTTACAACTCAATGAAAACAATTTGTCCCAAGAGCGTATTCGTGAGTTGATTGAGAAACAGGAAAATTTATATGAAAAGCAACTCTACAAAATTATGTCTGACAAACAGAAATATATTGACAATGGCATGGTTGTACAAGATATAAATTCAAAAATCTTTTCACTCAAAAAAATAATAGCCATAAATAAACGAGCAGGAAATAGCTATGCTGTTTTACGTGATGAGGTGCAATTAAAATCTTATATCTTAGTAAAATATCAAAATAATTTGTTTAAGAATGTACTGATGGCACTTGATCTGCCAAGTTTAGAAGAATTTGAAAAAAAATTATCTTCTTATATTGTTGATGAGCAAAAGAGAGTTTTGCAGTTAACGAAGAGAGATTATGACAAATATTTGAACTTGCAAGAATCTTCGAGTGTAGTAAAAGCATTAAAGGAAAATATTAGAGAATTTCATGCTTTACAGGATATTCATAGTGATATGATAAGTTATATTTACAAGTTTGAAAACAAGATGTATAGACTTAATAAATACTATACTTTTCATGTAATGGGTCTTGTAGTTTATCTTGAGTCTTTTCACTTTGTACAAAATATAAATTTTATTTTAGAACCTTATGGATTGAGTATCATTAAAATCTTGATTATGATTTTTTTAACACTTATTATTTATGGCTTCAGAAAAGTTGTTTACGTTTCTATCCAAAGGGGCTTTTCAAAAATTGATTTTTTAGAAGAATATTCTGACATTATTCTCTCTAAACTTAAAATCACTATTGAAACCTTGGTTATTGTTATAAATATAAATATGTTGATTTATGTCTACAATGATTTTAGTGCGGTAGATGTTCTCTCTCGTGCATTTAACATTATTTATGGTGTTTATTTTACGCTTATTGTTTATATTTTAGTAAATACTGTCGCTGCCATTAAGTTGAGTAGTTTTGATGCGGTATCTACCCCGATTAAAAGTGAACTTATTAACGTTGGTATTAAAATCATTAACTTTATTATTATTATTATCGGGATATTGATTGCCCTTTATTTTGCAGGTGTTGATCTGACTGCAGTGCTATCAGGTCTTGGGATTGGTGGTTTTGCTGTTGCCTTTGCAGCAAAAGATACAATATCGAATTTTTTTGGAACGCTCTCTATACTTTTTAGTAATGTTTTCTCTCAAGGAGATTGGATAGAGATAGATGGGAATGAAGGGGTGGTTGTAGAGATTGGTTTGCGTGTAACAACGATACGGACTTTCGATAATGCACTTATAGCAATCCCAAATGGTACCTTTGCTTCTAAAGATGTAAAAAACTGGAACAAAAGAAAACTTGGACGACGCATTAAAATGAATCTTGGAGTCAAATATGATTCTAAAATAGAAGACATTAACAAGGCCATTGTTGAGATACGAGATATGCTACAAGATCATCCTGATATTGCAACACAAAATACAAAATATGTACATCAAAATCCAGCTTATGGGCATAGTGTCAAGCTTGTGTCAAAAGATGACTTAGAAGGGGTGAAAAAGACTCTTTTAGTATACTTGGATGAGTTTAGTAGTTCAAGTATAAATATCTTAGTTTATTGTTTTTCAAAATCTGTTGCATGGGAAGAGTGGCTTGCCACAAAACAAGATATTATGGAAAAAATTATGGAAATAATGGAGAAAAACTCTTTAGAATTTGCTTTTCCTTCTTTATCTATTTATAACGAAACGCAGCAAAAGTCTATTGGCTCATAAGAATTTCAGTATTTTGTGATAAAATCATTTTTCTAAATATTACTATAAAGAATTTTTATGTTAAAACTAAATGCCGGTTTATGTGTACGTTCGCTTAGTGTAGAGAGCGAATGTAATAAATGTGAAGTAGTCTGTCCAACAAATGCTATCGTTATCACAAAAGGAACAGCACTTCCTGCAATTAACTTTTCAACTTGTGTGACTTGTGGAGCTTGTGGTGGAGTTTGTCCAAGTGAAGCACTGACACTTGAAGAATTTTCTCCTACTGATTTCTTTTTTGACTTTATTGAAGATGAAGATAATCTGATCTCTTGTCGTAAAAATGTACCTTGTATCTCTGCTTTAAGTGTTGAGCATATTCTCTCAATGGTAACACTTAAAAAAGAGATAGTTTTTGACATGGGGTATTGTAATGAGTGTGATATTGCCTCAACATGCCATAAGCAAATTTTAGAAAATTATGAAGAAGCGACATATATTCTTGAAGCTATGGAAAATGATGCCACAATTAAACTTGAAGATGTGAAGTACAATAGTGAGAATGAAGCGACAACAGACAGAAGAGATTTTTTAAACAATCTAAATCTTAAAAGTGTTGCAAAAGTCAAAAAAAGTTTTGAAGATGAAGTGCAAAAGGCAAGTGATGAACTCATCGAGCACTCATTGGCAAAAACAGATATTGCGCTCCTTCGTAAAAAAACACTTCCTAATAAGCGAAAAATTCTCTTTACTGCACTAAAAAGAGTCGAGAAGCCTTCTACTTTTCATATTATTGATGCAACTGAAATTAGTTTTACTTCCCAAAAATTGATGAATGAGGAGAGTTGTACAGCATGTCAAATGTGTTATAGAGTTTGTCCAACTGGGGCATTGACATCTGACTTGAAAAATTCTAAGATTGATTTTGATCCATTTTTATGTATCAAATGTCATATTTGTCATGATGTATGTGAACCCGATGCCATAACACTTTCAAGCTCTTATAAAATGAAAGAGTTTTTTGAGCCTGAAGCGGTTAATTTGATCTCTTTTAATGTAAGAAGATGTGATGAGTGTGGCAGTATTTTTAGTTCAAACAGCAATGATACTATGTGTTATAGATGTAAAATAGAAGAAGAAGAAGCAAAAGCTTTGTGGGGGATAGAAGAATGATGAATAATGAAAACCAAATATCTAAACAAACGAAACTGTTTGGATATATAGGTGAACATGCGGGCAATAGTAGTTTTAGTGCAAAACTGAACAAAACGTTTAAGCAAAACAGTGATGATACAATGATAATTCCTATGAATATTAGAGCAGATGATCTTTATTTTACTTTTTCAAATATGAAAAAATCCCATGTAAATGGTGCTGTTATATCGAGTGAATATGTAGCAGATGTAGTAGATACTTTAGATGATGCTTCTTCCTTAGTCAAACGCAGTGGCATGTGCGATATTATCTATAAAGAGGGAGAAACCTTACGTGGTGATATATTTAGCATACGTGTATTAACTGAAAAACTCAAAGATATGTTTATCTCAAAAATTGCTATCATTGGAATAAATCATTACGCAAAAGCATTTTCATTTTTAGCTTGTGGTTTTCATCTGAGTTATTTTCATGATAATCTAGAAGAGTTGATGCGTTTTACTAAAGATGTAGAGCTTTCAAAGGCAGATATAAATAGAATAGCTGAAGATATGCATGTTGATTTATCAGCCTATGATGCAGTTCTAGATTTCTCAGATATGGGTGCGCTTAGTATGGTAGATAGATTACCAAAATTTGCATTTGATATGAAAAATAAAAAACAATTTTCTCCTTTAAAGCAAAGAGCATTAGAACTTGGAAGTGAGTATATCGCTTATGATGATATGCTAGAAGATTTAACACAAAAAGCATATAGTGAAATTACGAGGTTTAAAATATAATGCGAAGTGGTCAAAAACGAGCAGACATTAAGCATGGTGATTCTGTTGCTATTGTCTTAAAACAAGATCAAGACACAGGATACCTGACTGATGGAATTGTTAGAGATATCTTAACAAAATCGGCTACACATCCTCACGGTATAAAAGTACGACTTATGAGTGGTGAAGTAGGGCGTGTAAAAGAAATATACTAGTTGTATATACTATAATGAGCAAAGCCCATTATAACGGCAGGGACATTATGTCCCTACAACCCCCTAAAGCTATAAAAGTAAACTTTTTAAGAACTCTACATTATAGTATTTTAGCGAGGTAAAGCCAGCCTTGCCAAAGAACAGCAGAAGAGATTCCTGCTGCAAAACCAGCAATGATGTCATCACCCATAACTCCTACACCACCTTTAGCTTCACGGTCAATCCTTCCAATAATAGACGGTTTTGTAATATCGAAATATCGAAATAGTACGAAAGAGAGTAGTGCTTGAACTAAAAAGCCATTTTGTAAGTCTAATACATTGTCAAATGCCACACCAGCAGCAGGGGCAACACTAAGTGCAAACCACATACCTGCAAGCTCATCAATGACTATACGTTGGTCATCATGGTTATTTGTCTCTTCTTCGTATGTATTAATAATTTTTATAGCAATAAGCGAGATAAGTAAAGCAGCTAAAAAAAGTGTTGTAGCATCAAGGTAGATTAAGATAACCATACCAAGTGGTAAAGATACGAGTGTTCCCATCGTTCCAGGTGCTTTGGGAGAAAGCCCGCTATAGCCAAGCGTTAGAAAAAACCAGTGCATTTGTTTCCTTATGTTAATGATGTAGTTTGATATAGCTTCATAAGCTCAAGATAAAAATCTTTTTCGGAGTGCTCTTCTAGAAGTCCTTTTACGGGAAAAGTATCATAATAGAGTTTTTCAAGATTTTTAAATCTATTTGGAAAAAGTTTTGAGAGTAAAAATGAGGAAATCTCTTTTCTCATAAGAACAGCAGGAGGTAAAATCCCCGCTTCAAGCAGTGCTAAAATAGAATCAGCATGATAAGATATTTGATGGTGTTGTCCGTGTGGACAGGTGTTTTTGCTCACTAATGTTTTACATTCGTCGCAATAAACATACTCACTTGCAACTGTAATTTCTATGTTTATGCCAGTAACCTTGTCTATGATAGACTTATTGGAATTACAATCATAAAACATTCCAAGTCCAGCATGATTCCGTCCGATAGTTAGACGATTGCAGCCGTAGTTTTTTGCAACAATAGCATCAATAATAATCTCGTTATAGCCTGCAAAGATATAACTATTTTCAAGTGGTACAATGATGACACGATTTTTTGGTAGAAAGTTGTTGATAAAGTACTCAAGTGCCTCTTTTCGTATTTCAAATTTTAAGTTTGCACTATCATATGGTTTAAGTAGGAAAATTACGAGTAAATCAGTGTTTTCAAGACTTTGTCTGATAAGTCGCTCATGCGCACGGTGGAGTGGATTTGCTCCCATCATTAAAGAGCTTGTATGCTTTGCACCTATGCGCTCTTTGGCTTTTTCTATAAGTATTTTGTTCTTATTTTTTATCCCATGAAGAATTTTATATTCTCCACTCAAAGCCCAATTACCTATGCGTTTTATTGTTGCCATAACTCCGGGATGTGTCAAATCATCAGTACCGTAGATATGTTTGACACGTTCTTTGGGATCAATCTGAAATGTTTCTTCTGTAGTTAATGTAGCAAACTCTTGCCCATCACAAAGAATTGTGATCTCATCTCCAGCTTGTAAAGACTTGATGGTCTCTTCATTTTTTTTTCCAGATGGAGCTAAAACAAAAGGGAAAGGAAATGACTGCCCATCAATCAGTCCTGTTTTTAAGACCTCTTGAGACTCCTCTTCATTCATCAGTTTTGTGACAGGTTTTAAAAGAGAGTTGGCTACAAGTTCTAAAACTGATGCAGCTTCTTTATCTATATAAAGTGTCTTATTTTTTCTTGATGATGTCATATTTTTTTCTTTTTTCCCATAAACTTTTACGACTAATACCTAATTTTTTAGAAAGTTCAGTGTCTGGATATTTGTCTTGGTAGTTTAGAACAATAAATTTTACATAATCTTCAATAGGTAAGATTTCACCTTTGTCAAAAACATTGTTTTCACTTTTTATTTCAATAACTGGGAAATGAACATCTTCTATTTTATCATTACTCGCAACTATCGCTTTTTTCCCATCTATAAGTTCACAAAAGAGTTCTTTATCTGCTTTTTTAAGTGCTTGATAATCTACGATATAGGCTATAGAGTTCTGAGGTAAAGAGTCAATCTGACTCATAGCTTTAGAGCTCGTAAGCGTTATGAAATGGATTGGTAAATTTTCTTTTTTTGCATATTCAAAGGCAAAAGCATCGCTATATTTTTGAAAATTTGAGGAGACAAAGATAGGAAGGTTTAAATCTTCAAGAGAGTGACCATGCTTTGTTGCAGCAAAGTTATATTCGATGTATTTTTCATATGCTTCATTACGTTTTTTGAGTCTTTCATAATCTTGATAATGGTCGATTTTTCTGACGAGCTCTTCTATCATAAAAGGTTTTAGGATGTAGTCCTTTGCCCCTGCACTCAGTGGTTTTGAAACAGTATCATTACTAATGTAAGAAACCATGAGAATGACGATTGAATTTTTAAAAGTCTCGATGACAGGAATAAAGTCTTGGCCATTTATGTTTGTTGAGAGCAAGACTGCATCATAGTTGTTACTTCTAATGGCATCTTTTGTAGAAGTACACATCTCACAGACATGTCCAAGCTCTCCGAGTTTTGTTGCTATACTTTGTGCTAAATAAACTTCGTTTTCTATAATTAATATTTTCATGTTGTCCTATCGTTTCCAGTTATAATATTTTAAATTTGCATTTGCCAATACACCAACACCTTCTGCTCGGCCAATAAAGCCAAGTTTTTCAGTAGTAGTTGCTTTGACATTCACTCTTGCTTTATCTATATGTAAAAGCTCTGCGATCACTTTTCTCATTTCATTTTTGTACTTAGCAATTCTTGGTTTTTGTGCTGCTATTGTGATATCTACATTCACAATAATAAAACCATAATTGTAAAGTTTATTGACTACACGTGAAAGAAGTTCTTTTGAATCTATTCCCTTATATGCGTCATCATTGTCAGGAAATAACATCCCAATGTCACCCATTCCCGCAGCACCTAAAAGTGCATCTATAAGAGAATGAAGTGCTACATCCCCATCACTATGGGCTTTAAATCCAAACTCACTCTCTATCTTCACGCCGCCAAGAAACATTTCACCTTTATCATCAAAAGCATGCACATCAAAGCCATTACCACTTAAAATATCAGATGATGGTGCTTCAAGACATGGTAATTTATTGAGATCATGTGTGTATGTGATTTTATGCGCCTCTTCATCGCCTGTAACAAATACTCTTGTTCCTCCAAACGCAGTGATTGCACTACTTTCATCTGTGAACTCTTCTTTTGTTTGTAATGATGATTTTAAAATGGAAGTTTTTGAGAGTTGAGGGGTTTGGATACGTTTTACTTTATCTCTATCTATTGTTTTATCTTCATAAACTATAGTATCTGTTACTTTTAAAAAAGGAACAATAGAATCAGCATCATTTTTACAGCTAATGATTCTGTTTAAGAGCTCTTTGTTAATACAAGCTCTTGCAACATCACTTACTAAAACATAATCACTCTCTACTGCGTTTAAAGCATTTTTAAGGGATTGTTGTCGCGTATTTCCACCTGTAATAAAGGTATAGTCTGCATAATTTTGCATAAAAGGAATTTCATCTGCCGTCGAGACGATGATAATCTTAGTAAAGAGTTTAGTGCTGTAAAAATTGTCTGCCACATACTGCCATAAAGGCTTGTGAGCGATTCGGAGCCACTGTTTTTTAACATTCATGTCAAAACGACTAGAGCTACCTGCTGCTAAGAGTACAAGTGTTAAATCGGGCAAATAGTCTCCTCATCCTTAAAAGTGTTACGAAATTATACACCCAAAAAGCTTTTTTTTATCTTGAATGTGTAAATTAGTGCCTAGATAGAGTCAAATATTGCATAAATAATCTTATCAATATGTTTACTTTATGTTAGATTAACTTTATTTGATTATATTTCCATCATATATAAAAGAATCTAAAATATAATAAATAGGAGAAACTTATGAGATCTTCATGGGTAAAAGAGCGAGAAAGTGATTCTGTGAGAACACAGATGCACTATGCAAAAAAAGGCATAATCACACAAGAGATGGAATATGTCGCAAAAATAGAAGATTTATCTCCTGAACTAGTTCGTAGTGAGATAGCACGTGGTAGATTAATTATACCGGCAAATATTAACCATACAGCATTAGAACCTATGGCTATCGGAATCGCAAGTAAGTGTAAAATCAATGCAAATATTGGTTCTTCAGCAATAGCTTCAGACGTTCAGGGTGAAGTTGAGAAGATGCAAGTTTCTCAACACTATAAAGCAGATACAGCAATGGACCTTTCAACTGGTGGTGATTTGGATGAGATTAGAAAAGCTGTTATTGCTTCTTCAAAGATTCCTATTGGGACTGTGCCTATTTATCAAATCCTTCATGATGTTGGAAACAAAATCGAAGATTTAACTATAGAAGTAATGCTTGATGTTCTTGAGCGTCAAGCAAAACAAGGTGTCTCGTACTTTACAATTCACGCAGGTTTCCTTCTTGAGACTATGCCAAAAGTTGCAAAACGTAAAATGGGAATCGTTTCTCGTGGTGGTTCTTTAATGGCTGCTTGGATGATGCATTATCATAGAGAAAATCCTTTTTATACTGCTTTTGATGATATTTTAGATATCTGTGCCAAATATGATGTTAGTCTTTCTCTTGGAGATTCTCTTCGTCCTGGTTGTTTAGCAGATGCATCTGATGAAGCACAACTTGGCGAATTGAAAGTTTTAGGTGAACTTACACTGAAAGCTTGGGAAAAAGATGTTCAAGTTATGATTGAAGGTCCAGGACATGTGCCAATCAATCAAATTGAACGTAATATGAAAATTCAAAGAGAACTTTGTCATGAGGCTCCTTTTTATATTTTAGGGCCATTAGTTACTGATATTGCAGCTGGATATGACCATATCTCTTCTGCAATTGGTGCAGCTGTCGGTGGATGGCATGGTGCTTCAATGTTATGTTATGTAACACCAAAAGAGCATTTAGGACTTCCAAACGCAGAAGATGTACGTGAAGGTATCATTGCCTATAAAATTGCCGCTCATGCTGCTGATATTGCCCGTGGTCGTAAAGGTGCGCGCGATATTGATGATGAAATGAGTGATGCACGTTATACATTTGACTGGGAAAAACAGTTCGAACTTGCACTTGATAGTGAAAGAGCGCGTGAGTATCACGATGAAACACTCCCTCAAGATGTATTTAAAGAGGCAGAATTTTGTTCTATGTGTGGACCAAAATTTTGTTCTTACAAAATAACGCAAGAGATTATGGATAACCCTGAAGCGATTGCACAAATCGCAGCAGATGCAAAAGCAAAAGAAGCAGAGGAAGAAGCCGCTCTTTTAGCTTAAAGTAATTTTTGAAAAAAGTAGATTCTAAACAAGACAATATTTGTCTTATTTAGATATACTATAATTCAAAAATTATTTCTTTGTAAAAAGAGATAAAAATGATAGAAGGGAATGAAAAGATTCCCTTAAATTTATGAAACACAAACGAAAAGGCACAAAGTGCCGTGGACTTCCTGTCGAGGGAAACCAAGCGTTAACGTAGCTAAAGGGACTTGTTCCTTTGGCGTGAGAAAAAGGGAATGAAAAAGGTTCCCTTAAATTTTATAAAATAAAATTAAAGGAAAATAGACAATATGACTGAAGAAAATGTAAAATCAGCACTTTCAAAAGTAATGTATCCTGGTTTCACCAAAGATATCGTAACTTTTGGTTTTGTAAAAGATATAGTAGTAAATGGAAATGATGTTAGCTTGAGCGTTGAAATCACTTCATCAGCTCCAGAAGTTGCACAACAAATTAAAGATGAAGCAACTGCTGAACTTATGAGAGAGGGTTTTGAAGGTATTACTATTAATGTAAAAGCTCCTCAAATGCCAAGAGAAAGTTCTTCTCAAGGGAAAAATATAGCACCGCAAATCAAAAACTTTCTTATGGTAAGTTCTGGTAAGGGTGGGGTTGGTAAATCAACTACTGCAGTAAATGTAGCGATTGCACTTGCAGCTCAAGGGAAAAAAGTCGGTCTTTTAGATGCAGATATCTATGGTCCAAATATCCCTCGTATGCTTGGGATTTCTGACATAAAACCTGAAGTAAATGGCAACAAAGTCCTTCCAATTAAGGCCTATGGTCTTGAAGTAATGTCTATGGGTTCATTAATGGAAGAAGGTCAGTCATTAATCTGGCGTGGTGCAATGATCATGAAAGCAATTGAACAATTTTTACGTGATATCTTATGGTCAGAACTAGATGTTTTAGTTATCGATATGCCACCGGGAACTGGTGATGCACAACTTACACTTGCTCAAGCTGTTCCAGTAACTGCAGGTCTAACAGTGACAACGCCACAAAGCGTTTCTCTTGATGATTCACGTCGTTCATTAGATATGTTTAAAAAACTGAACATTCCTATCGCTGGAATTGTTGAAAATATGAGTGGATTTATTGCTCCAGATACTGGTGTTGAGTATGACATCTTTGGAAAAGGAACATCACAACCAATGGCCGATGAGTTTGATACAAAAATCATTGCTGAAATTCCAATCGAGCCTGCTATCAGAACTGGTGGTGATGAGGGTAAACCTATCACTTTTGTAGCTCCAACAAGTGAAACAGCAAAACGCTATATGCAAGCTGCTGAGTCTATTTGGACAACGATAGAAGAGATCAATGCAAACGGTGGAGTAGATAACCAAGCTGTACAACCGACTACACCTCCAGGTGTAAGTGCATGTTCAACTGGTGCTGCTGCTCCTAAAGCACAAAGTAGTGACGAGAGTTGCGGTACAGGATGTGGCTGCCACTAGTAGCTTCATCTTCTTCGGGATTTTCCCGAAGAAATCAAATTTATTATTCTTTCAATTTTATTTATTCTACAGTAACACTTTTAGCAAGATTTCTAGGCATATCAACATCATTCCCAAGTCTTACAGAAATTTCAAGTGACAATATTTGTACTACAACCATCATCTCAAAAAATTCTAACATATAATGACTTTGTGGCTGCGTTTGAATATAATCATCTGCCTTATCAAATACTAAAGGAGAGATGGCACAGATAGTTGCATCTCTTGCACTTAGCTCTTCTACATTACTTTTTGATTTTTCATATAATAAATGCTCGGGAAGTAGGGCAATAGTGAACAACTCAGGATCAGCAAGTGCGATTGGACCATGCTTCATCTCACCACTTGGATAGCCCTCAGCATGCAAGTATGATATCTCTTTAAGTTTTAGGGCACCCTCAAGTGCAAGTGGATAAAAAAGATCTCTTCCTATAAAAAAGAAACCATGTCCATGAAGATATCTTTTTGATAAACGCTTGATACGTTCATGCATAGAGTCTTCAACTTTTACACTTCTAGGAACTTCTCGAAGAAGAGCTATCTGTTTTGCTATCTCTTGGGCATCAAGTGTATTTCTTAGTTTTGCTACATAGAGTGAAAGCATCCAAAAAACCACAACTTGTGTAGCAAATGCTTTGGTAGAAGCCACACCTTTTTCAATCCCTGCACGAGTTAATATACTTGCATCTGCGATGCGAACCATAGAAGAGTTGTCAACATTACAGATTACAAGAGTTTTCAAACCTGCATTTTTTGCCATCTTTAAAGTCTCTAAAGTATCGGCTGTCTCACCACTTTGTGAGATAACGACAAAAAGGGTATCTTTTGTCATAATAGGTTCACGGTAACGAAACTCAGAAGCAACTTCAACGGAGGTTTTTACTTTTGAGTAGCGTTCAAACATATATGAAGCTGTAAGTGCTGAGTGATACGAAGTACCACAAGCACAAAGTTTGATTTCATTGATACCATCAAAAAGTGAGCTGTCTATTTCATCTAAAATGATTTCATTTTCGCTCAGACGTCCAAGGAGTGTATCAACAATCACATCACTTTGTTCATATATCTCTTTTTCCATGAAGAAACGGTAGCCATCTTTTTGTGCAGAGAGTTTGTTTGTTGAGAGTTTTGTAAAGATAGGCTCTCTTTGTGTATCATTTTTGTCAAATATAACAATTTTCTCAGGAGTAACATAACCGTAATCTCCATCTTCAAAGTAGTTAACATCACTACAATGCCCAATAAGAGGTGTGTCTGATGAAGCAAAGTATTTTTCATTTTCTGTGTTGATACCAACAAGCATTGGTGAACCGTTTTTTGCAAAAAAGATTCTTTCATCTTCACCTTTTGTTACAAGTAAGATAGCGTACGCACCTTCAAGCTCAGAGATAGTTTCTTTAAAGGCTTCAAAAGCATCAGCACTCTTCTTTAATTTTTCCTCAAAGAGATGTACTATAACTTCTGTATCTGTTTGACTTAAAAAGTGAACACCTTTTTCTTGTAACTCTTTTTTAAGTTCTGCATAGTTTTCAATGATACCATTGTGGACAACATAAGAGCTGCTTCCAACATGAGGATGCGCATTAAGTTCTGTAGGTTTTCCATGTGTAGCCCATCTTGTATGTCCAATACCGACAGCGAATTTATCAGTTACAAAATCTTTTGTTTTGTCTTCGAGATTAACGAGTTTTCCGACAGCTTTAAAGCTTGAGAAATTGTTATCGCTTAAAATGGCGATACCTGCTGAATCATAGCCTCTATATTCGAGCTCTTTAAGCCCCTCTAATAAAATCTCTTTTGTGTTCTTTTTTCCTAAATAACCGACAATTCCGCACATAAATTTTCCTTATTTTTTATTGTGGTCTAGCACTTAATACTTCATAAATATTTTCAACATTATTACATATTTTGTTTTGTTTTTCCATTAAAAAACTATCTCTTACTTTGTGTTTGCTTGAATGTATTTTTGCTGTGATGATATTGATTCCAAGTTCTTCAAACTTGTACATAACATAAGCAAGTAATCCTGTTTGATTAGCTGTATGAATGGTGAGTTCCGCATGGGTGAGTGAGTGTTCACAGTCAATATTGATCTCATTTTTTAAAATAGTAATCTTTTTGAGAGGGACCTTTTTGCTCATATCAAAAGCATTGTCAATGATATCTTGAACTTCAACTAAAATATTTTCATCAACATTTTGGATAAATTCAATTTTAAAATATTTTAGCCCATCAAAAAGTGTAAAAATCTCCATAGAACCTACTTGCAAATGTGCCAAAGTTGCTAAAAGATAGCTGATATTGAGAGGAATATGTCTAAATATTTCTATGCTAAGAGAGTTTTCGTGTTTGACACTAAAACTGTACTCTTTTGTCTCTCTAGCAATTTTAGCAATATGAATAATATCCTGAGGGGAGTGTTTAAAGAAGAAAAGACTAGACTCTATTGTGAGTATTTTTTTCTGTAATAGACTTGGCAGCTCTTTAAACTCTGCTAGGTTTTTTACTCTTGTTTCAATCAAAAGACGTTTTTTTGCATCGGTGATTCTTCCTTTATTTTCGGCAACTTCTAAGGCATTTTGATATAAATCAAAAAGAAGTTTAGCGTTAAATGAGTTATAAATATCTCCTCCAACACCACTAATATCTGCATAGGTTAGTAGATAAAGTAGCTTGAGGTTTTTTGTATCTTCGATTTTTGACATAAATTTATACAATGTTTTTTCATTATGAATATTTTCTTTAAACGCAACACTACTCATAAGCACATGGTGGCGTGTTAATGTCACTGCCCGCTTGATATTTTCTTCACTTATATTGATTTTTTTAGTAAATTGTGCAACAAGTTTAGCACCAACTTCACTGTGGTCTTGCACTCTTCCTTTTCCACTGTCATGGAAAAAGACAACTATTTTAAGTAAAAGCTTTTCATCCCCATTAAGGGCTTGATAGAGTGTTTTCAAAAATGGATCACTGATATTTTCTAAGGCTTCAACACATTTGATAGAGTGCACATCAACAGGGTACTGATGGTATCCGTCAAACTGTGGAAGATGCATGACTTTTTTGAAGTTAGGAAAGAGTTCTTCAAGTATTCCTGCATCATAAAAAAGTTCTAAAAAACAAGCAATATGTTCTTTTTTCATTAGCTCTTTGAGAAGTATGTAGATTTTACCACTTAATGGATGTATGATTTTTGCTGTAGTAAATTGATATAAAAATCCAGCATCAAAACGGTAGTGTTTATCTTCTAAGTCTATAAGTAATTGTAAAAGTACCTTTATATCCTGCTTTGGCAGATGAAAGGAAGCATACAGTCTTGAGTCGTTTAAGTAAAAGCCTTTTTGGATTCTACCGCGTTTAAAGGTCATGATATTATTTGTATCGTATATAAATTGGCGTACCATTTTTTTGACAAATATTTGTACGAAATTATTGATACGCCACTCAGCTTCTAAGACTTTTGAAGCTAGCTTTTTTTGCTCTTTAAACCCAAGAAGTTTACTCACTTCTGGAATATATTCGAGCAAGAGCCTGTCTTCTTGCTTTTTGGTGATGAGATGCAGAGCGCTTCGTACACGGTACAATAATTCTAATGCTATACGGTATTCTTTATATTCATCTTCACTAAAAACTGTTCCACTTAACTCTTTAATAGTATCAATCCCATAAATGGTTTTTGCAATCCAAAAAATCAAATGCGTATCACGCAGCCCTCCAACACTCTCTTTGATATTTGGCTGCATTGTGCTTGGGTATTTTTTTCGCCTTATTTGGGCTTCTTCAATCTTGGCTATGATAAACTCTTTTTGTTTATCAAGTCTAATTTTATTTAGCTCTCTTTGGGTTGCATGCCAGGTAAAAGGAGAACCTGTAATCAAGCGTGATTCCATTAAAGAGGTCTTGATGGTAACATCCTCCGTACTAGCTTGATAAAGATCCGCTACTTCATGCACTCTATGTCCGAGCTTCATCCCTGCATCGAGTGCCAGATAGAAAAGTTTTTCTATGATGAGTTTGGTGTTATAGCCCTCAACATCTTTATAAACGATAAGTAAGTCGATATCACTTTGCACGCTAAGCTGCTCACGTCCATAACTGCCAAGTGCGACAATGGCTATGGGGATAGAGCTTCGCATTGGGAGATAGTTGCCAAAGACTCTACGCAAGACCGTTTTATACATCAGGTCTATGATGGAGTCAAGTTTTTTTGTATGGCGAACAAGAAAATCTTTTCCTTGGTTCTTTGTAAAAAGCTCAGGAAGCGATTCTTTATACTCTTTGATATATTGTCTAAAGAGTTTTGAAAGTTCAAAGTCTGAACCATTTTTTTCAATGATATTTTCTATTTCTAGTAGTAAGTTCATGGTATTTATCTCAAATTTTTATTAAATTATAGTATAGTAATCTTTATTAGCTATAATATTTTAAGTGCTTGACAAGAATAAATGTCATAAATTATGTCATTTATTCTTGTCAGGCACTTATGTATAACTTATAAACAATGAGTAAAGGGATAGATATGATGATAACAAAAAGTGTAACATTTATTGCAAAAGAGGGGTCTGAAGCGAAAATGAAAGAACTTTTATCTGCGATGGTGCAACCAAGTAAGGCTGAAAAGGGGTGCCTGTTTTATGAGATCTTTCAATATGAAAATGAGAGAAGAAGATTTATGGCGGTAGAGACTTGGGAGAATGAAGCTGCTCTTGAGGGTCATAAGGCTTCGGCACATTATGCTGTATATAAAGCATCTTATGAGCCATATTGTGAAGATAAGTACTCAGATGAATTAGAAGTTTTAGGATAAAAATGGAAAATTTATTTAATGATAAAAAAGCACAAGCCTGCAAGGATGATTTGGATTTACGAGTATATACTTCTAATCTTTTAGGACAGGATAATGAGCTTGTTTTACATGGTGGTGGCAATACATCTCTCAAAAGTAAGGTTGGGGGAGAAGATATTTTATTTGTCAAAGGAAGCGGTTGGGATCTCTCAGAAATTCAAAGAGAAGGTTTTTCTCCTGTAAGACTTGATGCACTTTTAGAGATGGCAAAAAGAGAAAGTTTAAGTGATTCTGAGATGGTAAAACTTCAGCGTGAAGCGATGATAGATGAAAAGGCTCCAAATCCTTCTGTTGAAGCCATACTGCATGCTTTAATACCATATAAATTTATAGATCATACCCATGCTGATGCTGTGGTGACTATCTCAAACGCAGTAACGGGGAAAGAAAATATCGCAAAACTGTATCCTGATTTTTTGATAGTTGATTATGTTATGCCTGGCTTTGAGCTTGCACACAGAATTTACGAGATGACAAAAGATCTTGATTGGAAATCTATTGAGGGTATTATCTTACATAATCATGGGATCTTTACCTTTGATGATGATGCAAAAATATCCTATGAGAAAATGATAAACGCAGTAGCAAGAGCAGAAAAGTTTTTAGATGAAAATGCTCTTGTACATATAGAACATAATTATGTACACAGTGAGTGTGACATAGCAAAGATAACGCGTATTTTTTCAGAGATAAAGGGATATGATGTCTCTATTAACATCAATCAGTCTCCTTTAGCTGGATTTTATGCCTCTCAGCCTAATCTTAGAGAATTTGCATCACGTGGAGTTTTGACACCTGAGCATATCATCCGCACAAAAAGAGTTCCTCTTATTATGGAAGATACAGATTTAGAGGGTGGCATCATGAAGTATGCTGAGGCTTATCAAGCTTACTTTAAAGAATTTGCGACTGATGAAGTGATGCTCAATCCTGCACCAAATTATATGATCATTAAAAATCTTGCACTGATCTCTTTTGGAAAAGATAAACGTGAGGCAGCAATTGTTAATGATATAGTAGAACATACTATGCTAGCAGTTTTACGAGCTGATAAGTTAGGTGGTTACAAAAGTATTAGCTTAAAAGATAGTTTTGCGATGGAGTACTGGGAACTAGAACAGGCTAAATTGAAAAAATAATAATGAATAAATACCTTATGGCAATAGACGCGGGAACAGGCAGTATCCGCGTTGTTATTTTTGATACACTGGGCAATCAAATCACAGCAGCACAAAAAGAGTGGACACACCTAGAAGAAGAGGGTGTGCGTGATTCTATGCGTTTTGACTTTGAAAACAACTGGATTTTAGTGTGTCAATGTATACAAGAAGCCTTAAACGCAGTAAGCCTAAACGCAGTAGATATTTTAGCTGTGAGTGCAACAAGTATGCGTGAGGGGATTGTGCTTTATGATATAGAGGGTCATGAACTCTGGGCTGTAGCCAATGTAGATGCAAGAGCTGCCCAAGAAGTAAAATATCTCAAAGAACATTGTAGTGGTTTGGAAGAAGAATTTTACCAAATATCGGGTCAAACTTTTGCACTTGGTGCTCTACCGCGTTTGTTATGGCTTAAAAACAATCGTCCTAAGATATATAAAAAAGTCGCACAACTCTCAATGATAGGTGATTGGATTTTAGCAAAACTCTCAGGTGTCATCGCAAGTGATCCAAGTAATGGCGGCACAACGGGTGTATTTTCCCTTTCTAAACGCAGCTTTATGAGCGAAATGGCAAAGCAAGTTGGATTAAAAACAGATATCTTCCCTCAAGTTTTAGAAGTAGGGACTCCGATGGGCTTTGTGACATCTAGTGCGGCTCAAGTAACTGGACTTAGTACAAAAACTCAAGTTGTTATGGGTGGCGGTGATGTGCAGCTGGGTTCTGCTGGACTAGGTGTGGTTGGGGTAAATCAAGTAGCCATTTTAGGTGGTTCTTTTTGGCAACAAGTCGTCAATATTCCTTCTCAAACGCAGCCACCAAAAGATATGGGCATACGAATAAATCCACATGTTATTGCAGGTTTAAGTCAAGCAGAGGGAATTACTTTTTTTAGTGGTTTGGTGATGCGTTGGTTTCGCGATGCTTTTTGTGAACTTGAAAAGCATGAAGCTACTAAACGCAGTTGTGATGTATATGAAATTTTAGAAGAAAAAGCCAAAGAAGTTCCCGTAGGTTCCTATGATATTTTGCCAATATTTTCAGACACTATGAAATATGGCAAATGGTACCACGCCGCACCAAGCTTTTTAAATCTCAATCTAAACGCAGCAGAGTGTAATCGTGCGGCAATGTTTCGAAGCCTAGAAGAAAATGCAGCGATAGTTTCAAGTTTAAACCTTCAAAAGATTCAAAAATTTAGTGGCATTGAGATACAAGAGATAGTTTTTGCAGGTGGGGCAAGTAAAGGCGCATTATGGTCACAGATACTTGCAGATGTGACTGGCTATAAAGTGAAAATTCCAAAAGTAACTGAAGCGACAGCTTTGGGTGCGGCAATGGCTGCTGGAGTAGGCTGTGGGATATATACAAGCCTTGCAAACGCAGCAAATGAGCTTGTAGTCTGGGATAAAGTTTACACGCCAAATCTTGAGAATAAGAAAGTTTATGACAGACTAAAAGTCAAATGGCAAAAGGCTTATGAAGTGCAATTAAAGCTTGTTGATGATAATATCACGAATTCAATGTGGAAAGCCCCCGGATTATAAGGTAAAATATGAAAAATAGAATAAATTTTGAAGATGCGTTAAAACTTTACGATATGGATTTTTTTGAACTTGGTGACCTTGCAGATGCAAAGCGTAGAGAGTTACATGGTGATAAAACATACTTTAATATCAACCGTCATATAAATCCGACCAATATTTGTGCAGATGTGTGTAAGTTTTGTGCTTATGCTGCAAACAGAAAAAACCCCAACCCTTATACTATGAGTCATGAAGATATTATGGAGATAGTCAAAGAAGTAGAGAGTCACGGTGCTAAAGAAGTGCATATCGTCTCTGCACACAATCCTGATGTAACCCTAGACTGGTATATCACTATATTTCAAAAGATAAAAGCTGCGTATCCTCATCTTCATGTCAAAGCCTTAACAGCTGCTGAGGTTGATTTTTTATCTCGCCATCATGGACTGACGTATGATGAAGTACTTGACTTGATGGTGGAAAATGGAGTGGACTCTATGCCCGGTGGTGGTGCTGAGATATTTGATGAGAAAGTACGTGACTTTATCTGTAAAGGAAAAGTGACATCAGATCAGTGGTTTGAGATTCATCGTAAATGGCATGAGCGAGGCAAAAAATCAAATGTCACGATGCTTTTTGGACACATAGAATCTCGTGAAAATCGCATAGATCATATGATGAGAATTCGTGAACTTCAAGATATTACAGGTGGTTTTAACTGCTTTATTCCTCTTGTGTATCAAACAGAAAATAATTATCTCAAAATAGATAAACCTGTGACAGCAAACGAGGTACTAAAAACAATGGCAGTAGCAAGATTAGTGCTTGATAACGTACCAAATCTTAAAGCTTATTGGGTTACTTCAACGGTTAATCTTGCACTTGTCGCACAAGAGTTTGGAGCAAACGATCTCGATGGTACGATAGAAAAAGAGTCGATAAACTCAGCTGCAGGTGCAAAAAGTGCCAATGGTGTTGTACTTGAAGATTTTACAGCATTGATAAAAAACAGCGGATTTACTCCAGTTGAGAGAGATAGCCTCTATAATGAGATAAAAGTCTGGTAAATTGATGCATATCACTGTTGTAATTCCCACTTACAATAGATATGAATTTTTAAGACGTGCACTCTACTCTGTACTCGATCAAAGCTATGCAGCATCTGAAATCATTGTCGTTGATGATGGTTCTACAGATAATACGGCTTCCATCAAAGAAGAATTTCCACAAGTAAAATACATCTATCAAAATAACGCTGGAGTCTCTCGTGCACGAAATCTTGGCATTGTAAACGCAGTGCATGAGTGGATAGCGTTTTTAGATTCTGATGATACTTGGCAGAGAGATAAACTCAAAGAACAAGTAAACTTTCACCTACAAAACCCTACTATTTTGATGAGTTTTACAGATGAGAAGTGGATTCGTGATGATAAGGAAGTGAAAATTCCTAAGAAATTTAAAAAGTATGGTGGAGAGATATTTGAAAAATCTCTCTCTTATTGTAATATTGCCCCTTCTTCTACCCTTATCCAGAAAAATCTTTTGGATGAAGTAGGGTTTTTTGATGAGAGTTTAGAAGTTTGTGAAGATTATGATTTATGGCTTCGTATTGCGATGAATTACACTATAGGTCTTGTGGATAAAAAACTCATCACAAAATATGCAGGACATAATGACCAACTCAGTTTTAAATACTGGGGGATGGATAGATTTCGCGTTTTGGCACTAGAAAAACTTTTATCTACTTGTGATAATGCTCAGCAAGTTGCACTTATTAAAAAAGAAGCACAGAAAAAGTATACACTCTTACTCAAAGGTGCACAGAAATATGATAAAATACTAGAGATTAAAAATTATGAAAAAAAAATAGAGAGCTTTCAATGACATATGCACACAACTTTAACCCGACAATTTCAGATGAGACAGTTTTTCAAGCAATTTTGGATGAAAAAGATGATATAGGTTACTATAATTTACCATTTCAAGATACTACTGCGTTTAAAGAGTACGCAAAAACGGTACAACAAAATAACATCGTTGTTATCGGTATAGGTGGGAGTAGTTTAGGTACTTATGCTATTTATAAATTTTTAAAACATAGCAAAAATTTACAAAAGAAGTTGTTTTTTCTTGAGACAACAGATCCTATAGATATTCAGTCTAAAATCCAAATGATAGATTTAAAAGATACACTTTTTATAGTAATCTCAAAGTCGGGTACTACCGTTGAGACAGTTTCCATATTTAAGTACATTAACTCTCTTATAAAATGTGATAAAAATAATACTGTGGTTATCACAGAAAATGATTCTAAACTCAATACATACGCTAAAATGCATGGCATGACTGCGTTTGAAATTCCTAAAAATGTAGGTGGAAGATTTTCTGTATTTTCTGCAGTAGGACTTTTACCTTTGGCGATTGTTGGCATAGATATTGATGAACTTATGCGTGGCACAAAACGCATTTATGATGGCTTTTTTAGTGCAAATAAAACTGCTATTAAAGAGAGATTGCTCAATAAGGCACGTTTTTTAGTAGAGTATAAAAATAAATTTAATATAAATGTTATTTTCTCATACTCTTCACGACTAGAAGGCTTTAACAAGTGGTATATTCAGCTTTGGGGAGAGAGTCTTGGAAAGATTGATGTCAATGGCTCAAGAGCTGGACTGACACCTGTTGGTATCATTGGACCCATAGATCAGCATTCATTTTTACAGCTTATCATAGAGGGAAGACGAGATAAAACAGTTACGGTAATTAAAGTAGAAAATTTTGAAAATGATTTACAAATACCAGATATCACCCTTGAAGGTTTAGAAGAGTTAGACTATCTCAATAACATGGAATTTTCTTCACTGATTAAAAACCAAGCTGATGCAACAATCGAGTCAATCAATAATCTTAAAGATATTCCTTGTGATGTTATGACCATAGATGGAGTGTGTGAAACTGCCATTTCAAGTTTGATGTATGAATATGAACTTTTAACTTCACTATGTGCAAAATTTATGTATATAGATGCTTATAATCAGCCCGGTGTAGAGAGTGGAAAAATCATTTTGAAGAAGAAGCTTCAAGGCAAATAAAATATCGTAATTTTAAAGAAAAATCTGTATAATAGTATCAATAATAATTTAAAATTTTAGGTAATAATATAATATGAAAATAGCAATAGCAGGAACAGGATACGTAGGTCTCTCAAACGGAATTCTTCTTTCTCAAAAGAATGAAGTAGTCGCCCTAGATATCATCCCAGAAAAAGTAGAAATGCTTAATAAAAAAATATCTCCTATAGAAGATAAAGAGATACAAGAGTATCTCCAAAGAGATGATCTAAACTTTAAAGCAACGCTTGATAAAGAAGAAGCATATAAAAATGCAGACTTTATCATCATAGCAACACCTACTGACTATGACACTGAGACAAACTACTTTAACACTAAAAGCATTGAGTATGTCATAGCAGATGTACTAGAGATAAATCCAGATGCAACAATGGTTATAAAGTCAACGGTACCTGTAGGCTACACCAAAGAGATCAGTAAAAAATTTAACACAAACAACATTATCTTCTCTCCAGAATTTCTAAGAGAAGGAAAAGCCCTTCACGATAACCTCTACCCAAGTAGAATAATTGTAGGTGAAAGATCTGAGCGTGCGCAAACATTTGCCAATCTTTTAGCTGGTGGTGCTAAAAAAGAAAATATAGACATCCTCTTTACTGACTCAACAGAAGCAGAAGCTGTCAAACTCTTTTCAAACACTTACCTTGCAATGCGTGTAGCATATTTTAACGAGCTAGATTCTTATGCACAAGCACATAATCTTAATGCAAGACAAATCATTGAAGGTGTAGGATTAGATCCAAGAATAGGAACACACTACAATAACCCAAGCTTTGGTTATGGAGGTTATTGTCTTCCAAAAGATACGAAACAACTTCGTGCTAACTATGCAGATGTACCATGTAATATGATAAGTGCCATAGTAGAAGCAAACAGTACACGTAAAGACTTCATAGCAGATTCTATACTCAATCGCCATCCAAAAATAGTAGGGATTTATAGACTCACAATGAAATCAGGCTCAGATAACTTTAGAAGTTCTGCTATTCAAGGCATTATGAAACGTATAAAAGCCAAAGGTGTAGAAGTAGTTATCTACGAACCAACATATAATGAAGATGAGTTTTTTAACTCTAAAGTTATAAAGGATCTTGATGAGTTTAAAAAGATGAGTGATGTCATAGTGGCAAATAGACTCTCAGATGAGATTAGGGATGTAGTAGATAAAGTATATACGAGAGATATTTTCGAGTCAGATAGTTAGAGATAAATATTTTTCATAGCTAAGAAAAATCTTCGCTATGAAACTATCACATGTCCTACAAATTTACTCATATTATCTAAAATATCTCCACCTTTTCTAAAACTTAGTCCACAAGCTTCATAAGCAAAAAATACTCCTGCTTGGTACTTCGCACCTTTTGCATCTTTTGGAAATTCTACAAACTCCTGATAAACTTTTTTATAATTGTCATATGGACCCGCAGTCGCTAGACTTGTAGTGCCATCAGCTTCAATTATTTTTGTATTTGCACCTTCTCTACCAAAAACAGGTTTTTCTACCTGTTTAACACCTTGAAGTGGCTCAAATGATGTTTGTAATAAGTAAGGAGAATCAGGAAATAATTTACTCAAAATTGCCATCATCCCTTTAGATTGAAAGAGTAGGGTATAGGCTGGATTAAGTATAATGGCTTTTTGATTCTCAATGATATTTGTGAGCGTCGTTGCCAACTCTGGTTCTTCTATGGCGATATCTTCCCATGGATAAAGTTTAAACCAGTATTCGTATTGGTTGCCCTCACTATCATAGATACCATTTTCATCAAAATGAACATTATGCAAAAACTCAAAACTCGTGACAAATCCCGCATCGGTTGCCATTTGTTGTAAAAGTCTTACTGTACTCTCTTCTTCATCATTGCCCTCTACGGAGGAAAAAAGTATCTTCCATCCATCATAATTTGCATCAAAAGTATCTGTATCATCAAAGAGTGTTATAAGTCTTTTAAAGTTGTTAGATATGGCTTCATATACATTGTTAAATTGACTCTCTTCGTCCATATCATTGGACTTGAGTATTGCCCATTGGAGTAGAGCAGTCTCAAAAAGTGCTGTCGGTGTATCAGCATTAAACTCAATGAGTTTGATCTCTTGAGCATCTATGCCACCAGCTAAATCAAAGCGACTGTAGATATGCCAATGTACATCATTTTCCCAACTTTTTTTGATAGTCTCAATAAGGTTAAACGGGATGCCTAAATCAAAAAAAAGATTGTTTTTAATTACATACTCAGCGGCTTCAACATACATATCATACAGAGTATTAGCCGCTTCATAATAAGCTTCTGCTTCTTGAGGCGTTATGGTAACTAGTTCATCGCTTATATATTTACTGCCATCACTATCTGTATGCCATGAAAAACCTATCTCATCTAAGGTGTCATCATCTACTGCGTTTACTTTTGTTGTTAGTATCATGATTAACCTCCGAAGAACCCTCCGCTACTTCTACTAGAAGAAGAGCTTTTACTGCCTCCACCAAAGAAGCTTTTTCTACTTGAACCACTCTTAGCTGCTTTACCTGCGGCTGAGCGACTATAGGCACTTCTGTTTGTGTTTGTTGAATTTCTTGAAAAGTTTTTGTTGTTCATAAGTGCATTACCTATCATATTTCCAAGAAGACTCCCCGCAGCAACGGCAAGTATAGTGCCAGCTAGTCCCATTCCTGCACTTCCTGCATTATCTTGTATGGTTTCACTTGTACCATTTTCTACTTTTTGATATTCTTGTTCTGCAAGCTTTTTCATTTCATCTTCATTCATAAAACGCTCAGTGACTCGTCCATCGGCATCTCTTTCACGAATAATCGCGCGAGAAGGACCATCAGTAGGCATCTCTTCAACAACAATATATTTGCCATTAGGCTGTTGTTCGATGACAAGAAATTTGTTTTGAGCTTGTTGTTCTTGTTTTTGCTCGCAACCACTTAATGTACTCATCATTGCTACTCCGGCAGCTCCAAGTGCAACACCACTTGCAATTGATGATAATTGTAATTTTGTTTTTATCATTTAATATTCACCTACTATTTTATTTTTGTCCAGAATTATAACTTGTTTTAGTTTATAATCATAAAATGTTACTTTTTTTCGTCCATCATAATAGATGTCTCCATGATAGAAAAATTTATCTGTTTTAATATTTACATTTTTTTTCATTAAAAGTAGCTCACCAAAAGTATTTCCTATAGGAGGAATGAGTGTGCTAAAAGCGAGAATAAAGAGTATACCTATACTTACAAGGGCTATTTTTGTATTTGCATATATTACTAAATAACCCAATATAAAAGTAAAAAATAAAAAAAGAAATATATTTTGATGATCAACAAATAAAATGTTGTAGTAGACATCTATGTTATGCACATCTATGTAGTTTTCTTTTATGCCAAGGATGATAAAAAAGTCTAAAATAAAAGTGAAAAATAATCCACTAAGGAATGCTTGAAACAGTTTACTCATCGTAATCTCCTTATCTTCGTGCTATTTATTTTATACAGTCTTGAAGGCTTTCCCTCATAGAGACCATTTTTATCTTCTATGATTATATCAGCTTTTTTCTCACAAAAGTCACGACAAAAATGTTCTCCTGATTTATTCGCTGAAGTGGAGTAGTTCCAAGTTGCATTTCTAAGTATTGCAGATGATAAAGTCTCTTTTGCTACTCTAAAGGAAAGATTTTTGACTATAAAAGTTGTTTTAGTAGAGCGTCTTACACGGTTTTTATATTTTTGAGGGATTCGTTTATTGTCTTTTTGTAGTGCTTTAAAACTTTTTAAAACTTTGATAAATGATTTGTTAGATGGTCGTGATTTTATATCTTGAAGTTTTGCTTCATTTTGAGATAAAAAACCAACTGTTGTATCAGTTTGAACGAGTATAACCTGAGAGGTTATACTAGAAAGTCTTGAAGTGCTGTTGCGTTTGACCATTGCTCATCTTTCATTTCATCAAGCGCTAAGATAAGTGCTCTTGCTGCACTGAGCGTTGTGAAGTAGGGGATACTGCGTTTGAGAACTTCTTGACGGATCACAACGGCATCTTTTTTGCTGGTGTTATTATCTGAGGTATTAATCGCCATTGAAATTTCATCATTTTTCATACTATCTTCAATATTTGGACGACCCTCAGAAATTTTCAATACAAGTTCACAAGCAATGCCAGCTTCTTCAATAATTTTTTGTGTTCCTTTTGTCGCTACGAGTTTAAACCCATGTCTGATGAGACCGCTAGCAATCTCGGCAGCATGTTGTTTATCTGTATCGACAAAAGAGAGAAAACAAGTCCCAGTTGTTGGAATCTTATTTCCAGCACTCAGTTGTGCTTTTGCAAAACTTACACCAAAGTTTTTACTGATTCCCATAACTTCACCAGTTGATTTCATTTCAGGAGAAAGAACTAAATCTGCACCGTAGAGTTTATGGAAAGGAAATACTGCTTCTTTTACAGAAACATGCCCTTTTAAACGAGGACGACGTAGACCATTGACCTCTTCTACAATATTGTACTTATCATAAAAATCCAGAGAATCAACGAGTTTTTCTCCCATCATGACGCGTGTAGCAACTTTTGCAAGAGGCATACCTGTTGCTTTACTTACAAAAGGTACAGTACGAGAAGCTCGTGGGTTAACTTCTATAAGGTAAATTTCATCTTGATAGATTGCATATTGAACATTCACAAGACCCACTACACCAAGACCAAGTGCAATAGTTTTCGTTTGTTGTTCAACTTTTTCTATCATTTGTTTACTTAAGTTCATTGGAGGAAGTGAACAAGCAGAGTCACCAGAATGAATTCCAGCTTCTTCTATGTGTTGCATAACAGAACCAATATAAACCTCTTTGCCATCAGAGATACAATCAACATCCAGCTCAATAGCTTGGTCAAGGAACTTATCAATAAGTACAGGAGCTTCATTTGAAACACTAATCGCTAGAGCCATGTATTCATTTAACTCGTCATGGCTGTAAACAATCTTCATACCACGTCCACCTAAAACAAATGAAGGACGCACAAGAACAGGAAAACCAATTTTTTCAGCGATTGGACCAGCTTCTTCTTTTTTGCGCGCTAAACCATTTTCAGGTTGTCTTAGACCATGTTTTTTTACAAAATCAGAAAACTGCTCTCTATCTTCAGCTAAATCAATAATTGCTGATGGTGTTCCAGAAATTTTAGCACCAATTTTGGTGAGCGAATCTGCAAGTTTTAGTGGTGTTTGTCCACCGAAATGTACGATAATTCCATCTGGTTGTTCATTTTCAATTACCTCTCTTACATGCTCAAAATCTATAGGCTCAAAGTAAAGCACATCAGAAGTATCATAGTCAGTAGAGACTGTTTCAGGGTTACAGTTATACATAATCGTCTCTATATCCATCTCTTTAAGGGCAAAGGCAGCATGGACACAACAGTAATCAAATTCAATCCCTTGTCCAATACGGTTAGGACCACCACCTAAGATAAGTACTTTTTTCTTCTCACTACTGCGTTTAGAAACATTTGGTATTTTAGTAATGTTTGTTGTTGAGTAGAGATATGGTGTAAGTGCTTCAAATTCTGCTGCACAGGTATCGACTTCATTATACTCTAGATGTACTGAGAGTTTTTTTCTTGCATCATAAACTTCGTTTTCATGTACTTGATGATCTGAGTTTTTTGTTATAAGTTGAGCTATACGTTTATCTGAAAAACCATCTACTTTTACATTTCTCATAAAGTCTGCATCAAAAAGGATTTTATCTGTAATAGTAGACTCTTTGTCTATCATCTCTTGCAATTGATATAAGAACCATGGGTCAATCGCACAAGTGTCAAACATATCTTCAACACTCATACCACGACGGAAACCCTCAGCAACATAGAGAATTCTTTCTGCATTTGGACGACGAATTTCATGGCGAATAAACTCATCATCAGCATCTATCTCGTCAAAGCCACATAGACCAGTCTCAAGTGAGCAGAGTGCTTTTTGGACTGACTCTTTAAAAGTACGCCCTATAGCCATAACTTCACCAACAGATTTCATAGAAGTGCTAAGTGTACTTTGTGCTTCAGGGAATTTTTCAAATGTAAAACGAGGTATCTTTGTAACAACATAATCAATGACCGGCTCAAACGCAGCAGGTGTCCCTGTAATATCATTTGTAATCTCATCAAGTGTAAAACCAACAGCTAAAAGTGTTGCAACTTTTGCTATAGGGTAGCCCGTGGCTTTCGATGCTAGAGCGGAAGAGCGTGAAACACGAGGATTCATCTCGATAACAATCATACGACCAGTTTTAGGATCAATAGAAAACTGAACATTTGAGCCTCCAGTATCAACACCAACCTCACGTAAAATTGCAAAAGAAGCGTCACGCATTCTTTGGTACTCTTTATCTGTAAGTGTAAGGGCAGGTGCTACTGTAATACTATCACCAGTATGTACACCCATAGGGTCAAAGTTTTCAATAGAGCAGACGATGATACAGTTGTCAGCTTTGTCACGAATAACTTCCATCTCATACTCTTTCCAGCCGAGCATAGATTCCATGATTTCGATTTCATTGACTGGAGATGCAGAGATTCCTTCTTGTGCGAGTTTTTTGAACTCTTCCATATTGTATGCTACACCAGAACCACCGCCAGCAAGTGTAAAAGAAGCGCGAGAAATTACAGGAAAACCAATCTCTTTGACAACTTCTATGGCCTCTTCAACACTGTAAGCATTTCTACTTTTTGGTAAATCCATACCAATTTTTATCATTGCTTCATTAAAGAGATGTCTATCTTCACCTTTATTGATAGCTTTTGGATCTGCACCTAAAAACTCTATCCCTTCAAGCATACCTTTTTCATGCATACTCATAGCAACATTAAGGGCTGTTTGTCCACCCATGGTAGGTAAAACAGCATCTACATTTTCATCTTTAATGATTTTTGCGATGATCTCTTCTTTGATAGGCTCTATGTAAGTTCTGTCTGCAAATTCAGGGTCAGTCATAATCGTTGCAGGATTAGAGTTGATAAGCACAACGCGGTAACCTAACTCTTTTAGTGTTTTAACAGCTTGAGTCCCAGAGTAGTCAAACTCACAAGCTTGACCGATTATAATCGGACCAGAACCTATAAGTAAAATAGTTTTTATGTCGGTGCGTTTTGGCATTTGTTACCTCTTGAAAAATGTATATAAAAAATTTGTTTATTATACACAAGAGGTACTTAATATTTGATGAGTTTGAGAGAGCCTTAGTACTTGAAAGTATAGATAAGCGAGAGCAGTCCCGAATAGATATATTTATCCTTGACTATAGGACTATTATAAGCAGTTTGCGGGATATAATCTGCCCGTATATTTGCGAGTGTTGATAGGTTCTTGGTCAATGGATAGTTAATGTATGTTTGCAAACCTAAAAGTAAACCATCACTTGGAGTATAGGCTGGTCGTTGAGCCGTTGCCTCAGAGGTTTTTACACCATAATAATAATCCAAAAATTTTTGAGATTGGTAGATGGCTATAAGGCTTGGATAAAAACTAAAATCTCCTAAATGATACTCATCACCGATTTCTGTTTTAACTATTAAGGAGTTGTATCTTCCAAGCATATCCGTGAGTAACATCGTTTCAATATAGGCATCATGAAAGCTTGCACTAAAAGCAATACCGCCTTCAAAAGTAGTTTTTCGCTCATCCATGCCTTCTAAAGTTTTAGAATCACTAGCTTTATAGCCATATGTTCTAGGCTGAGCAGTAAGAGAGAAACCCCAAGCATATGTATCCTCTTTCGCACCTAAAAAGTACATTCCAAAACGGCTCCAGCGAATATAAAAAAGAGAGTTATCAAAAAATATAACAGGAGAAGGAACAAAAATAGGCTTCGCACCTTCATAAGGCTGCGTTTGGATATAAGGTCCTAAACCTAGTGTTACTTTTTGTTTTGACTCTTGGGCGTTGAGACTTAGTATGATAAGCATGAAAATGAGAATATACTTCATTTTACTCTCCTAATTAGATGAAAATAGTTTGGTTCATTTGATTTATAATAGGGCTCTACTACAGCATTTTGGTAGCCTTGTAGCGTTTTTACAGAAAGGACTTTTCCTACTTTTAATCCTTTAAAAAAGATATTATCAAGTCCAGAAGTTGTTACTTCATCACCTTTTTTGATACTAATCCAGCCTGAAATATAACTAACAATAATATTTTCATCATTATTTCCATGCGCAATTCCAGGTGCTTTGTTCTCTCCGATATTTACTGAGTAAGAACTCTGTATATCGTTGTTCATCAAAGCGAGAGCTCTGCCATTTTTTGGTATTACGATTCCGGCTACAAATTCCTTATAGGTAAGTCCATAAATTTTTGAAGCATTATAGTCTGGTATCTCTATCCAAAGCCTATTTAAGTTGCCAAATTGCTCGTAAGCAATGGTACGTACAAGCTCAACTTGTGGATTAAATGTCAGGGTAGAATTGTTTTCTTTATAGAGATCAGCAAGCTCAGTTGCAAGTTGCTGTGATTGTAGATGTGAATTTTCGTAAGTTTGCAGTTGCTCTTTAAGTTCTTGAATCTGGGAAGCTTGAAAAAAATGTTTTTCAATTGTAGTGCTGATGTAGTTAGTAGTGTTGTGATAAGTAGTTTTTACTGCGTTTAGCGTAGAAATGATAGGGGGTTGCAATGTGTTTGAATAATAAATAGCACCCACAAAGAGTGCTACTATAAGAGAAAAATAGCTAAATACTTGTTTATTCATTCTCAAATAGTTCTTGAAGTAAGTCTATCTCTTCTAAGGCACGTCCCGTTCCTCTTGCAACTGCTAAAAGTGGTTCATCTGCTACAAAAACAGGAATTTTAACAATGTCAGAGAGGTACTTGTCAAGTTGACGAATAAGAGCGCCACCACCCGTTAAGATAATACCATGATTGACGATATCTCCTGCCAAATCTGGTGGCATTTGTTCTAAAACATCACGAAGAGCTTCTGCAACCTCTTTGAGTGGCTCTTTCATGGCTTCTCTTGCATCTTCACTTGTGAGTTCTACTGAGCTAAGAAGTCCTTCAACCTGATCGCGTCCATTAATAACCATAGTCAAATCTTGATCAAGACTAACAGCTGTACCGATATTGATTTTAATCTCTTCGGCAACTCTTTCACCTATAAGTAGATTGTATTTTTTTCTAACATAGTTGACGATATTTTGATCTATTTTATCGCCTGCAGTACGGATAGACTTTGAAAGAACAAGTCCACCAAGGGAGACAACACCTATCTCAGTTGTCCCTCCACCGATGTCAACTACAAGATGTCCTTGTGGTTCACGGATGTCAACACCCGCTCCAATAGCTGCAGCCATAGGCTCTTCTATAAGAAAAACCTCACGAGCACCAGCGCTTAGAGCTGATTCACGAACAGCTTTACGCTCCACCTGAGTAAGACCATAGGGAACACAGATAATGATACGTGGAGAGATTAAAGAAGTACGTCCATGTGCTTTTTCAATGAATTTACGTATCATTTTTTCAGTCATATCAAAATCAGCAATGACACCATCACGCATTGGACGAATTGCCTTGATATTTCCTGGAGTTTTCCCGACCATATCTTTTGCTTCATGTCCAACAGCTAAAACACGTTGTTGTCCATATTTTTCAGTTTTGACAGCAACAACAGAAGGCTCATTTATAATGATACCTTTACCTTTTGCAATTACAATTGTATTTGCAGTCCCGAGGTCAATAGATAAATCATTTGAAAATAATCCTACAATTTTGTTAAATATCATATACTTGCCTTATGCAGTTTTTTTTGAAGTTTTTTTAATGTAGACAGGTTTTTCTCCGTCCTCAATAACTTCTTTGGTTATAAGTACTTCATATCCACTGTACTCTGGAAGTTCATACATGATATCTATCATGCTTTCTTCTAAAATTGCACGTAATCCACGAGCACCAGTTTTTCTTTTGATAGCTTTTTGCGCAATTGCACGAAGAGAATCTTCTTCAAAGTTAAGCTCAACTTCATCAATAGCAAAAAGTTTTTTGTACTGCTTAACTAGAGAGTTTTTAGGTTCAGTTAAAATACGTACCATATCATCTTCACTTATTTCATCTAATGATGCAATAATTGGAAGACGTCCAACAAGCTCAGGGATGAGACCATAATGAACAAGATCATCAGGTTCAACCATATCAAAAGTAGGTTTTTTCTCATCTTTAGTTTTTTTCTCGTGACCAAAACCTAAAACATTTTCACCTTGTTTACGTTTTAAAAGATCTTCAAGTCCATCAAATGCGCCACCACAGATAAATAAAATATTTGTAGTATCAATCGCTGTAAACTCTTGGTTTGGATGTTTTCTTCCACCTTTTGGCGGGATATTTACGGATGAACCTTCAATGATTTTAAGCAGAGCTTGCTGTACACCTTCCCCACTTACATCACGAGTAATAGAACGGTTTTCACTCATACGAGAGACTTTATCTACTTCATCTAAAAAGATGATACCTTTTTGTGCACGTTCAACATCACCATCTGCAGCTTGGATGAGTTTGGTTAAAATGTTTTCAACATCTTCACCAACATATCCTGCTTCTGTTAAGCTTGTTGCATCAGCGATGGCAAGAGGAACATTCAATACTCTTGCTATTGTTTGAGCCATAAGTGTTTTCCCTGAACCTGTTGGTCCTATAAGTAAAACATTAGATTTTGCAATCTCAGTATCATCATCTGTAATATTATGCATCTTAAAGATACGTTTATAATGATTATAAACAGCAACGCTTAAAAGCTTTCTTGCTCTTTCTTGACCGATGATATACTCACCTAAAAAGGCATCAAGCTCTTTTGGTGTCATAAGCTGATGAACAGCATCGACTAACTCAGCATTTGACTCTTTTGCCAAATCTTTTTCATCACCAAACATGATTTTATATGCAGAAACAACACAGTTTTTACAAATATAAACTCCATTGCCTGCTATGAGTGGATTGGATTCGCTCTCTTGCGCATCACAAAAACTACAGTGTCTATGTATCATACACCCTTCCTTTCAAACGGAATACCGCGTTTAGTTTTTATTATAAAGTTACATAAGTCGATAACATGACGACTTTTTGTACTCTCAAGCAGTTGGCTTGCTACATCTTTGAGTGGTTTTCCAGACTCAAATAGTTCTCTATATGCAGACTTAAGTGCATTAATATCTTCTCTTTGGATGTTTCTTCTAAGTCCTGTAAGATTAAGCCCACGTAATGTCGCTCTATTGCCCTCAGCCATACAAAATGGAGGCACATCTTGCGCTAAGGCACTTGCTCCGCCAATCATGGCATAGTCACCAATGTGAACAAACTGATGTATCGGTGTCATGCCACCAACAACAACATAATCACCAAGCTCAACATGACCTGCTAATGTCGCTGCGTTTGCTAGGATACAGTGGTTGCCTATGATGACATCATGACCTAAATGTACATAGCCCATAAAAAGGTTATGATTACCGATGATAGTTTTACCACCACCACCTTTTGTTCCTGGATTGAAAAGTGTAAACTCACGAATAGTGTTGTCATCACCAATGATGAGTTCAACATCTTCTCCATTAAATTTTAAATCTTGAGGAATAGAACCTATAACGGCATGAGAAAATATTCTATTATTTTTACCAATGGTTGTTTTTCCGTAAACGCAGCTATTTTGGGCTATCGTTGTTCCATCACCAATAGTCGCTTCACTTGAGATGAAACAAAATGGAGCGATTTCAACATCTTTTCCTATTACTGCACCATCTTCAATGACGGCTAATTCAGATATTTTTGACAAAATAAACTCTTATTTATCTACAATCATAGCTTTGAGTTCTGCTTCACTGACGAGTTTATCATCAACGTAAGCTTCACCTCTAAGCATCCAGATTGTACCTTTTTGTTTGATTACAGTAATTCTGTATTCTAGTTTATCTCCAGGTTTTACTGGTGTTCTAAATTTTGCTTTGTCGATACTCATAAAGTAAACAACTTTATTTTGCACTTCTTCTTCTGTAAGGTCTCCCATACTTAAAAATGAGAGTACACCACCAGCTTGTGCCATACCTTCTAAGATCATAACACCAGGGTAGATAGGATGACCCGGAAAGTGCCCTTGAAAAACTGGTTCTGAAATAGATACATTTTTGTAAGCAGTAATAGATTGACCCTTCACCAAGTCTGTAACTCTATCAACAAGTAAGAAAGGATAGCGGTGTGGTAATATTTTTTGAATTTCTGTAACATCCATTAGCATTAAAATAGCCTTATAGTAATAATTTTATGCTATTTTATCCAATTTATTGTTAAGAAAAGATAATAAGTTTTTCTTTAGTGTCCTCGTAAGTCTTTGCATCAAGATAAATAGTGAGCTTAGTTTGAGGGATTTCATCTACAACAATGATTGGTGTTAGGTCATAGTTGCTTTGAGTGATTTTCAAACGCAGTAATTGCTCTTGGTCGAAGTCTAAAGGTTTGTAGATGAGTTCATTAATGTTCAAATAGCTTGAATTTGTCCACTCATTGTAGCTTTGAAGTGTGATAAATTTAACTTCTTCACGATTAAAATGGTGAATATCATTATAAGAAAATTCTATACGCCCTTGTGCTCTTTTTCTAGGTAGAGTAGAGTAACTTAAAGCATAAGCTTCTATGAGATCTTTTTTACCAGAGATAAGTTTAAAATTAAACTGTCTATAGTTTAAAAATTTTTGTTTTGTAATTTTATACTCTTTACCTTCATCTTCTAGGTTATTACGTTTCGTGTACATTTCTATACGCTCTTCAATGGAAGCAGGCAGAGTTTGTCCAGAAATAGGCGAAAACATCTCATCCATAAGTTTGTCTTGTTGTTCTCTTTGCATTGTGAGTCCAAAAATACAACCACAATAATCTTGACGATACAGCTGTTCTTCTTTTGTGACACGGCTTTGATCTTGTGTTCCACCACCACTTCTGTAATCAACTGCAATAAACTCAACACCATGAGAAGCATAAAACTCATCTCCGACACGTTTGAGTTGTTCTTGAGACTTTAAAGGACTTACAAGCAGAGTAGTTGTGATTTTTTTCTCACCAAGTTCGAGTGCTTTTTTTGCGCTTGTTGTAAAACGTTTGTCAAAACAGACTTCACAGCGAGCGCCTTTTTCAGGCTCACGTTCTAGTCCACGAACAGCTTCTAGCCAGCTTTCATAGTCATATTCACCTTCAATCAAGTCTATCCCGAGCATTTTACAGCTGCGTTTGACATCAAGTAAACGCAGTTGATATTCAGAATATGGATGAATATTTGGATCATAAAAAAAACCAGTAAGTTTTTCTTCTGGATAATCCTTTTGGAGTTTTTCTAAAAAAAAGTGTGAGTCAACACTACAACAGATATGTACTAAAATATTTTTTCCTAGTCTCTTTTTTCTACTACAGAGATAGAGTTAATCGCATCTTGACCTTCAATAGAGTCTAAAACTGCGAAGCTCTCTGCATCATCTTCTTCAATTCCACCAAAAACTGTGTGAACACCATCAAGATGAGGACATGGAACAAAACAGATAAAAAATTGACTACCACCAGTGTTTGGTCCAGCGTGTGCCATTGAAAGTGTACCTTTTACATGTTTATGTACATTTTTGTCAGTTTCACATGCTATTGCCCAGTCTGGTCCGCCAGTTCCAGTACCTTGTGGACAACCACCTTGAGCCATAAAACCAGGAATTACACGGTGAAAGTTTAAGTTGTCGTAAAAACCACTGTTTGCTAAGTGTGCAAAGTTTGCAACTGTATTTGGCGCTTCTTCAGGATAAAGTTTAATCCAGATATCACCTTTACTTGTAGAGAATTTCGCGTATTGATCTTTTGCTACATTTGTTAAGTCGTATTCTTTTAATTGTTTTGTAAACATTTTATACCTCTTGTATTTTATTTTTGAAATTATAGTGAAATTTTTATAAATATGTCTTGTACTTTTAAAATTAAGTTTGTGATTAAAATAGGTATAATTTGGATAAGAAAAAGGGACTGAAAAATGCAAAAACTAAAATTTAAATCTTTGACTATCAATCAGGCAAATACGATTACAACTATTTTTATGTTAATTTTTGTTCTTGTCTTCGCTTATTTATTGATAAAAGAAAATTATCAGGATTACGAAAGAGCACTCTACAAACAAGAACATGTTGTTTCTCAAAAAGGCGATACACAGAAACAGTTGAAAGGACTTCTGATAAAAAATACTTTGGCAATTGCGACTCTTTCTTTTATACTTTTTGCAATAATGCTTGGATTATATAAAATATTTTATGCATCAATACAAAATGATATTCATGCATTTTTGCATTTTTTTAAGAATGCAGCGCATACTGATGAGTTATTGCATTCAGATACAATTTATTTTAAGGAATTTAAAGAGATGGTTGTCTATGCCAATGATATGGTAGAAACAATAAAAAAGCAAAAAGCATCGCTTAGAGAGATAAATACTATTCTTGAAAAAAAAGTACAAAAGAAAACATTGTATTTAGAACAAGTTAATGCAAAACTTTTAGAAGAAAAAAAGTTTTCTGAGGAGATACTTTTAGCACAAAAAGAGTTTTTGCGTTACACTGTGCATGAAACAAGCACTCCTCTTAGTGTTATCTTAACAAGTATTGAATTGTATGAAATGAAAAATAAAAAAGATAGACAGCTTGCTAAAATTGAGGCAGCTGCAAAAAATATATTTAATATATATGATGATTTAAGTTATTTGGTAAAAAAAGATCAGGTGCCTTATCCGAAAATGTCTATTGAACTGGTTTCTTATCTTAATACACGGATAGAATTTTTTAGAGATGTCGCCAATCTTTCTAAAGTGAATTTTTCATATAATAGCGATTTAGATAAGGTTTACATCTATTTTAATGAAACAAAACTACAACGTATTGTAGACAATACAATAACAAATGCAATCAAATATACCTTGGCAGAAGAAACAGTCTTTGTGTATCTAAAGCAAAGAGGAGCAGATGTGACTTTTAGTGTATCAAGCAGGTCTAATATTATTAAAAATCCAGAGAAAATTTTTGATGCATATTATAGGGAAAATGAGAATGTAAAAGGGTTTGGCTTGGGCTTACAGCTGGTGAAAAATATTTGTCAAGAGGATAATGTGAGTATAGAAATCGATTCAAGCGATAAGTTGACTACTTTCACGTATAAATTTAAAATGATGGGTCTATAATGAAGCTTCTTTTACTCGAAGATGAAATAATGTTAAATGAGTCTATACAAGAGTATCTTCAAGAGCAGGGCCATATAATAGTAAGTTTTATAGACGGTTTTGAAGCATTCCAAAGTTTACAAAATGATGTCTATGATTTACTGATTCTGGATATAAATGTCCCAAATATAGATGGATTGACGCTTTTGGAAAAATTGCATGAGCGTAAAATACATATACCTACAATTTATATTAGTGCTCTTGTAGATATAGAAGATATATCCCGTGCCTATGATTTAGGCTGTTATGATTACTTAAAAAAGCCTTTTCATCTAAAGGAACTCGCTTTAAAAATAGACAGGATATTGATAGATAGAGATGTCCCTTTAGTTTTTTTAAGGCTTTCAAAAAATTATACCTATGATCAGGAGAGTAATACACTCTTGTTTAACAATACCCCACAGATTCTTACAAAAAGACAAGCACAAATTATAGATATCTTAGCAAGAAACAGAGGGCGAATAGTAGACTTTGAACAGCTCCGTATCTATATATGGGATGAGCAAATTATAGATAATGCAACTATAAGAGCAGAGGTCAACAGACTGAAAAAAAGTTTAAAAGAAGATATCATCAGTAATGTCCGTGGAATGGGATATATGATAGAAAAGTAAGTAAGGTACTTAGAGTCTTTGTTGTTACTTTTTGATACACAGTAAAAATAAGATTGCAATTTTATGCTAAAAATATGAATTGCTACGTTCATGCTATGTTTTGGATTTATGATTAGCCTATCAAAAAGTGGAGGTATTTATGAAAAAAATTGTATTAAGTATGTTTGTTACAGCATTGCTGACAAATGTATATGCTGATTACGATGGTGTAAATATAAAGTTAAAACATGGTGTTACGGAAACACCAGAGGTGCATGTTCTTTCTGATGATATTAAAGAGATGTTTGGCAAAGGAAAAACAAGTGGACAGATAAGAATGTTCTATGTAGATAGAGAGTATCAAGGTGGTTCAGGAGCAGATACGCATAGAGATGCTACTGTTTTGGGTGGGCATCTTAAGTATGAGACAGCTACACTTAATGGTATTCGATTAGCTACTGCATTTTATACAGTTCAAAACTTAGGACTGCAACAACATGCTACACAATCACCAGCACTCCTTGGAACTGGATATAAATCATATTCAATCCTTGGGGAGGGCTATCTTGGATATAACTTCAGTGAAGTTGGACTAAAGAGTGATGCAAAGCTTGGTTATCAGAGATATGATTCTTTGATGATGGGATCAGATGATGCAAGAACACTTCCTAATACTTTTAGAGCATATAAATTTGTAAGTAAGGATATAGAAAATACTACTATACAAATAGCACATGTAGATAAAATCGCATATGGAACATTTGCAAATATCTATTCAACAGGCGGAATACTTGCTGCTACTTCAGGGTATACTTCAAGAGGGATTAATGATACAACTGGAGTACAAACGGGAGAATACTTGAATTTGGGGAGTGCAACAACAGGAAGAAAAACTGCCGGTGTTACAAATATTCAACTGAAATATACAGCGAAGAATTTCCATATAGATCTCTCAAATGATTATGCCTGGGACCTTTATAATACACTCTATGCTGATGCTGGTATCTCTTGGAATTGTTTGCTAAACAGTGATGTAAAACCATTTGTAAAACTGCAGATGATTAAACAAAACAGTGTTGGCGGAAAATATATGCAGTACTCTCCACTTGGGGGAACTGGTGAGATAGACTCTTTTTACTGGGCGGGTAAAGTTGGGGTAAAATATGAAGGTTTTGCTGCATATCTAGCGTATTCACAAACATCTTCAAATGCAGCTGGAGATGATTCTTATAAAAATGCCATACTCACACAGTTTGGTGGTATGCCGGCATATACGCAGGGTATGGTGACTCGTCATATGTTTTTAGCTGGAACAAAGGCAACAAAGGTTGCTGCTGTATATAATTTTAAAAAACACGGAGTAAGTCTTTCAACAGCTGCTTATTATGCCTCTTTTGATACAGATGCAAACTCTGGATACGGTATACAAAGAACAGCAACAGAGGCTGGATTTGATATTAAATACTATCCAAAAACAATTGAAAAACTGCAGCTTCGTTTTCGTGGAAATTTTCCTAGAAAATTTGCGGAAGCAACTCCAGGAAATGACACTGGTTGGAATGAGTACAGACTTATTGCAAACTATAACTTTTAAGAAAAGGAACGATTATGACTAAAGAACAAATACAACAGGTGAAAGCAGATCCTGATTATCAAAAACTTGTAAAAACAAGACAGGGTTTTGCTCTGAAATTAACGGTAGCTATGCTTGTAGTTTATTTTGCATTTATACTTACGATAGCTTTTGATCCTTCAGCATTGGCTGTAACACTTTCTAGCGAGACAGTTACAACTATAGGTATCCCTATCGGTATGGTGATAATTGTATTTGCTTTCATATTGACAGGTATATATACAAAAAGAGCCAACAGCGAGTTTGATGATCTCGCAGAAAAGGTAAAAAACAAATTAAAGGAACGTTTAGATGTTTAACAGAATATTTTTATTTTTAATTTTTGGCAGTATCGTAGCTTTTGCTTCTGGAACTATCAGCGGTGAGATTCAAAAACAGCCACTGAATGTGCCAGCAATTGTGATGTTTGTTATTTTTGTCGGCGCTACTTTGGGAATAACATACTGGGCAGCCAAAAGAACAAAATCTGCAAAAGATTTTTATACTGCGGGTGGTGGCATCACAGGACTGCAAAACGGTATGGCTATTGCAGGTGATTATATGTCTGCAGCGTCATTTTTGGGAATTTCAGGACTTGTTTATCTTAAAGGATATGATGGTCTTATCTACTCTATAGGATTTTTAGTTGGTTGGCCGATTATTCTTTTTATAATTGCAGAACCATTGCGAAATCTGGGAAAATATACCTTTGCTGATGTTGCTTCGTACAGACTGCGTCAAAAACCTATTCGTATATTGGCAGCTTTTGGTTCTATTGCAACTGTTATTTTATATCTTATTGCACAAATGGTCGGTTCAGGAAAGCTGATACAGCTTCTGTTTGGTTTGCAGTATGAAGTCGCGGTTATCTTGGTCGGCGTTTTAATGATTTTGTATGTAACATTTGGCGGTATGCTTGCAACAACATGGGTACAGATTATTAAGGCATTTTTACTACTTTCAGGTGCTACTTTTATGGCTATTGCTGTTATGGCACACTATGACTTTAGTTTTGGTGCACTCTTTGCACATGCAACAGAATTAAAAGGGGTAGAAATCATGTCTCCGGGGGGACTTGTCTCAGACCCTGTTTCTGCAATATCTTTGGCAATCGCCTTGATGTTTGGTACAGCCGGTCTGCCACATATACTTATGAGATTTTTTACAGTTGGAAATGCCAAAGAAGCACGTAAATCAGTCTTTTATGCAACAGGTTTTATCGGATATTTTTACATATTGACATTTATCATCGGTTTTGGTGCTATCGTTATGGTGTTTAAAAACCCTCAGTATCTGGATCTGGCAAAACAGGCAATAAGCGGTGGTTTTCCAATTCTTGGCGGAAACAATATGGCAGCTATTCACTTGTCACATGCTGTTGGCGGTGACTTTTTTCTGGGCTTTATATCAGCTGTAGCATTTGCAACGATTTTAGCTGTTGTTTCAGGTTTGACACTTGCCGGTGCTTCTGCAATTTCTCATGATCTTTATGCTTCTGTATATAAAAAAGGAGAAGTTGACGGACTTAAAGAGATGAAAGTTTCAAAAATTGCAACTGTAGTTTTAGGAATAGTAGCTATTATCATGGGTATTGCCTTTGAGAAACAAAATATCGCTTTTGTTGTCGGTCTTGCTTTTGCTATTGCGGCGTCTGCAAACTTTCCTGTACTGTTACTTTCAATGTACTGGAAAAAACTTACAACTCGCGGTGCTGTTATCGGTGGAACTTTAGGATTGGCAACTGCTGTAATGCTTGTTATTCTTGGTCCGATTGTCTGGGTACAGATCTTTGGCAATGCTGAAGCGATTTTCCCGTATAAATACCCGGCACTCTTTTCTGTAACAGTTGCCTTTGTCGGAATCTGGTTCTTCTCAGTAACTGACAAATCAAATGCTGCCAAAGAAGAGATGGAAGCCTTTGAAGCACAATACATCAGAAGTCAAACTGGTATTGGCGCTGAGGGTGCATCCGAGCATTAATCATGAGTATTTTAGACCAAAAAAAACTTATTGAGTCTATTCACCCCTTTGAGTTACTTAGTTCAAAAGAACTGAGTAGCCTGATGCAAAAAATCGACATTGCATACTATCCTAAAGATACACTGCTTATCAGCAAAAACCTTCCATCTGTTGCTTTTTATATCATTATAAAAGGATATGTGTCCGAATATATTGATGATACTTTGTATACGGTTTACGGTGAAGGGGACAGTTTTGATGCAGATGCTCTGATTTATAGTACAACGCAGAGCAAGTTTGTTGTCAGCGAAGATTTGATTTGTTATGAGATTCAAAAAGATGACTTTCTTGACTTGATACAAAACAAACGCATACAAGAGTATTTTTTACAAGACTTCGTCACAAGACACCAGCATTTAAAAGAACATTCACAGCAGAGTCAATTAACCCCGTTTTTAGTCTCCAAAGTAGGAGATATTTATCTTCATGAGGCTTATATAGTTGAGGCAGATGTAAGCATTATTGATGCACTCAAAGAGATGAAAAAGAAAAAAGCAACATGTATCATTGTTGCAGATAATGATGAGTACAGTATCGTTACAGATACGGACTTGAGAGAAAATGTCTTGATGGGCTCATTTAATGTGAGTGATGCTATTGTAAATATAGCATCTAAAAATATTATTAGCATAGAGATAAATGATTTTTTATTTAATGCTTTGGTTCTTATGACACATAATGCGATTAAGCGTTTGGTTGTAAAAGACGGAGATAAAATTGTCGGAATATTGGAACAGTTGGATTTATTGAGCTATTTTGCAAATCACTCCTATTTGATTTCTGTTCAAATAGACAAAGCAGAGTCTCTTGATGATTTAAAAGAGATTCAAAATGGTTTGAAAAATCTTGTAACTACACTTGATTCCAATGGTGTAAAGGTACGCTATATAAGTAAGCTTGTTGCAACATTAAATCAAAAAATTTATGCGAAAGTTTTTGAAATCTATGTTGATGAGTCTTTACAGGACAAATGTGCTCTAATTATAATGGGTTCTGAGGGCAGAGAAGAGCAGATACTCAAAACTGATCAAGATAATGCCCTTATTATTACCGATGATATTGATACAGAACTGTTTACAGAGCCTATGAAAAAGCTCAATAGTGCTCTTTTGGAAATTGGCTTTGCAAAATGTGAAGGCAATGTGATGGTCAGTAATGCATACTGGCGTCGTAATATGCAGAGTTTCAAAAAGGAAATAGATAACTGGATCGCGAGTTTTGAAACAGGAAGTCTGCAAAATTTGAGTATCTTTTTAGATGCAAAGTGTGTTGCAGGCGATTGTGCTTTACTTGATGAAACAAAAAAGTATTTGTTTGAGGGTTTTGAGAAAAGAAATGATGTCTTGGCACATCTTGCAAAAGCAACACTTTTTTTTGAAACACCGATTTCTCTTTTTAGCGGTTTTAAGCTTGAAAAAGAGCATGAAAACAAACTGGATTTGAAAAAAGGCGGCATCTTTGCAATTGTTCACGGTATAAGATGTCTGGCACTTGAAAACAGAATCAAAACAACCAATACAATAGAACGCATTAAAGAGTTGAACAACAGAGGTGTTTTTGACAAGGTTTTTGCAACAGAACTGATAGAAAGCTTTGATACGCTTTTATCTATAAGACTCAAAGCGATGCTTCATGCCAACAATCAAAAAGAGTTGAATTACATCAATCCCAAAGATTTGGATAAGACCAGCAGAGACCTGTTAAAAGACAGTTTTAAAGTAGTAAACAGATTCAAAAAGTTTATTAGCTTTCATTTTCATTTAGAGATGGTTGCATAATGCTTTTTTCTGTGTTTGAAAAGATGAAAAAAAAGAGAAATCTCTCAATGCTTAAGGATAAATCTTTTTCTTCTCTTTTTGAACAAAGTGATGAAATTGTAGTTTTTGATACAGAAACTACAGGCTTAAACCCAAAAGAAGATGAAATACTTTCTATAGGTGCAGTTAAGATTAAAAATAATAAAATACTGACATCACAAACTTTTGAAGTGTATTTGAAAAATTTTGGTGATATTGATGCTAAAAGCATAACAATACATGGTATCCGTCCATGTGATTTAGAGAATGCAAAAGAACCGTCGGAGGGAATTAAAGAGTTTTTGCATTATATCAAAGGTGCCACTTTGGTGGGGTACTATCTTGAGTTTGATGTTGCAATGATAAACAAATATATAAAGCCTATGCTCGGAATAACTTTGCCAAATAAAATGGTTGAAGTTTCTGAAATATATTTTGACAAAACGATAGCATTAATGCCTCAAGCTAATATTGATTTGCGTTTTGATACAATTTTAAAAAATTGTAATATTCCCAATATGGGCGCACACAATGCTGTCAATGATGCCATTATGACAGCAATGATTTACTTAAAACTAACACAGGAGAAATAAATGTCAGAAATAGAAAAAAAATCGATTTTTAAACCAAACAAAGAGTTGGCAAAGACTGCCAGAATCAAAAACATGTGTGAATATCAGGATTTACAGGATGAAGCTACTGAGGACTATGAAGGATTTTGGGGCAGATTTGCCAAAGAAAAGCTGAGCTGGAAAGAACCGTTTACAAAGGTAATGGATGAGTCAAATTACCCTTTTGTCAAATGGTTTGAAGGTGGAAAGTTAAATGTTTCAGAACAGTGTATTGATCGTCATTTGGATCTGCGTAAAAATAAAGCTGCGATTATTTTTGAAGGTGATCGTGGAGACAAGCAGATTATTACCTACTTGGAACTCTATTACAATGTTAATCGTTTTGCAAATTTACTCAAAAATGAGTTTGGGGTTAAAAAGGGAGACAGAGTTGTTATCTATATGCCGATGATTCCTGAAGCTGCTTATGCAATGCTTGCCTGTGCGAGAATCGGTGCAATTCACTCTATAGTATTTGGCGGATTTTCTGCTGAAGCACTCAAAGACAGAATAGAAGATGCTGATGCGAAAGTTGTTATAACTGCTGATGGTGCATACAGAAAAGATAAACCATATATGTTAAAACCGGTAGTAGATGCAGCTTTGGCAGAAGGTGGTCCCGTTCAAAAAGTTCTTGTTGTTGAGCGAAACAATGAAGATATAAGATGGGTTGAAGGACGTGATTACTCTTATAATGAACTTATAAAGATGCAGGACGTTACATGTAAAGCCGAAGTTATGGATAGCGAAGATCCGCTTTTCTTGCTTTACACATCTGGTTCGACAGGAAAACCAAAAGGAGTACAGCACAACTCTGCGGGATATATTCTCTGGGCACAGATGACAATGGAATGGGTGTTTGATGTAAAAGAGAATGATACATACTGGTGTACTGCGGATATTGGCTGGATTACAGGACATACATATATAGTGTATGGACCTTTGGCAATGGGTGCTACAACTATCATGTTTGAAGGTGTACCGACGTACCCTGATGCGGGTCGTCCATGGAAAATGGTGGAAGAGTATAAAATCAATCAGTTTTATACTGCTCCGACTGCTATTAGAGTGCTGCATAAAATGGGTGAAGATGAACCGGCTAAGTATGACCTCTCAAGCCTGAAAGTACTTGGAACTGTTGGTGAGCCTATTGACCCGCCTGCGTGGAAATGGTACTATGAAGAGGTAGGGGGAAGCAAATGTGCTATCGTTGATACATACTGGCAGACTGAGACAGGAGGGCATATAGTCTCTCCTCTTCCGGGAGCTACGCCTATTAAACCGGGATGCGCAACATTCCCTCTTCCTGGAATAATGGCAGAGATACTTGACCCTGCTACGGGTGAGAAAGTTGAAGTCGGAGAGGGTGGTTACATGTGTGTAACGCGTCCTTGGCCTTCGATGATTCGCGGTGTGTGGGGAGATGAAGAGAGATTTGTAAAATCTTACTTTGGTGATGTAAAAAAAGATGGTAAAGCGGTCTACTTTACAGGTGATGGCGCAAACTATGATGAAGATGGGTATATCACAATCACAGGTCGTACTGATGATGTCATCAATGTAAGTGGACATAGAATGGGAACTGCAGAAGTTGAAGCAGCTATCAAAAAACATCCAAACGTTGCTGAAGTTGCTGTTGTTGGGAAACCACATGAACTCAAAGGAGAAGGAATCTTCGCTTATGTTGTTTTAAAAGATGATGAAGGTGTAGCAGATGAGGTTGAAGAGGCAAAAATCATCAACAACATCATCAAAAAAGAGATAGGAAATATCGCTTTATGTGATGATATCCTTTTCGCTCCAGGACTTCCAAAAACAAGAAGTGGAAAAATCATGCGTCGTATTTTACGCTCAATCGCTAAAGGTGAGCCAATTACGCAAGATATCTCAACACTTGAAGACCCTTCAATCGTTGCAAAAATTGAAGCTATGGTCAAGTCTAAATAGTTCTACCGCGTAAAAATGCTATAATTTCATAATTAAATTACTAAGAGAATTATTATGGAATTATGCGTTGCCCTTGATTTACCCACAAAAGAAGAAAATTTAGCACTTATTGAAAAAATAAAAGATTATGATGTTTGGCTTAAAGTTGGACTTCGTACATATATCCGTGATGGAGAGAGTTTTCTTCAAGCTATCAAACAAATCAATCCAGATTTTAAAATTTTTTTAGACCTTAAACTTTATGATATACCAAATACTATGGCAGATGCTGCAGAGTCTATCATGGGGCTTGGTGTGGATATGTTTAATGTACATGCAAGTGCTGGTCGTCGTGCTATGACGACTGTAATGCAAAGATTAGAGAAGTATGAAAACCGTCCTATTGTTTTAGCAGTGACAGCGCTTACTTCATTTAGCGAGGAAGAATTTCATGCAGTATATGAGTCTAGTATTTCGCAAAAAGCTGATCAATTTGCAAAAGATGCTATGCAAAGTGGACTTGATGGTGTTGTTTGCTCTGCATTTGAAAGTGCGAGCATTAAAAATATAACAAATGAAGATTTTATGACTTTAACTCCTGGTATCCGCCCATTTGGTGAAGACGCAGGTGATCAAAAACGTGTTGCAGATGTAAACTTTGCAAAGAATGCTCTTGTAGATTTTATCGTTGTAGGACGTCCAATTTATCAGGCAAAAAAACCTGCAGAGGTAATTGCAAAGATATTAGCACAAATTTAAGCTAATTGTTATGAAACTCTGACTATAATCTCACTCTTCAAACGGACGAGTGGGTGAGTGGCTGAAACCACATCCCTGCTAAGGATGCGTACTGGTAACGGTACCGAGAGTTCGAATCTCTCCTCGTCCACCACCAAAACAATCCCCAAAATTCATACTGTACCTAAGTACAATACCAATAAATTTTTCATTGTCCTATAATTTTCCTAATTCAATAGTTTTAGGAGTTTTTTATGTCAAAAGTAATCGGAACAGTTTCAAGTATAGATGGTACATTCTATGTAAAAGCAGCAGACGGATCTTTACGTGAATTGTCAGAAGGCGATAAAATTCATGAAGGTGAAGTAGTTGTTGGAGCCGACTCTAATACTCCTAGAGATAGCCTAATCTTGGCAATGGCTGATGGTACAGACCTTATCCTTCTTGGAAATAATCAACAGTTATTTGATGCTTCTTTAGCCCCTGATATTTTTGCAGAAGATGAAGTCGTTAGCAATATTGATTCAATTGAAACTCTTGTAAATGATGATGCTTTTAATGAAGATAATATAGAAACATCTTATGGTAACGACACTAAATCAGTTTCAACTCTTGATGCAGCTACCGAATTTGACACAATAAATACACACACAGAGACTCTTAATACAACATTACGTAATATAGAACAGGATACAAGTACGGTTGCAACTGCAATTGGAAGTGAAAATATTATTTTAGATGTCAATAGAGAACATTTACTTAGTGAGCTTTCTATTGTTCAGAAAAACGTAGCAGACCTAACAGAGGCAGCAAACACTGCAGCCCAAACAGCAACAGATGCAGCCCAAGCAGCCGATCAAGCCGCAACTACAGCAGCAACAAACCCAACTCCAGCAAACCTAGCAGCCGCAGAAGATGCACAAGCTACAGCAACTGAGGCAGCCACAGCAGCCACAAACGCAGCCAATACCCTAGATGCCGCAATTAATACTCTTAGCGTTGCAGCAGATGCAGCAAACGAAACAGTAGATACAAGAGATGCAAGCCAAGCAGTAGAAGCTGCAACTACAGCAGCAACAACAGCCACAGATGCAGCAGATAACTCTGAAACAAGAATAGACTCAGTAATAGCAACTGATATCCAAAACGTAGCCGACCTAACAGAGGCAGCAAACACTGCAGCCCAAACAGCAAATGATGCAGCAACAGCAGCAGATCAAGCAGCACAAACAGCACAAGAAAATCCAACAGAAGAAAATTTAGCACTTGCTCAGTCTGCGCAAGTAGCTGCAGATAGTGCAGCTGTGAATGCTACAAATGCAGCTTCAACGCTTAGTGCGGCCATTGAGACAACAAGTGCTGCTGCAGATGCGGCTGGTGAGAGTGTGAATTTTGATGATGCAAAAGATGCGGTTACACTTGCTACAAATGCGAGTGCTACTGCAACAGAGTCAGGTACTGCTGTAAATAATAGGATTTCAAATGTTAGCGATAGTGATACAACAGCAAACGCAGTAGATGAGAACGTAGCTGATGGAACATACACAGGAGTAACACTTAGTGCAACAGATGTTGATGGTGATGCGATTACATATTCTCTCCCTGATGATGTTCCATTTAGAGTTGAAGATGATGGTAGAGTTGTCGTAGATGGTAATAATGCAATAGACTTTGAAGCACAAGACAGTTATACATTTACAGCAACTGCTACGAGTGCAGATGGAACGAGCTCTACGCAAGAAGTTAGTGTAAGTGTGCATGATATTGTAGAAAATGTTGCTCCAGTTGCTGCAGATGATACGACTACGGCAACTATCGAAATACATTCATCAGGTTATGATGATGCATCTTTTAGAACAGAAAATCGAGGTGTAACAATTGATGGTGAGCATGTTGGGGGTAACTACAGAGGTATCACAGTGACAGTTTTAGACGAAGACAACTCTTTAGTATCTACGCAAACCTTTGATACTTATGGGGATGCATCTGCATCAACAAATTTAGTAGATGCCATTTCAAATTTAGACAATGTGGAAGATGCTTCTAAAGTAATTATTACAACATCAGATGAATGGACACGTCAACTTAGTGATGATGCAAAAGATGCTTTAGTAAGTATTGGTGCTGATAGAGAGGTATTAGATAGTGCAGATTTTAGAAGTTCTTTCCTTTTAGAAAGTGAGCATGAAGGAGATAGCTGGAGTGTAAAAGATCAAGAGTATGCACCAAGATATGATGATAATGGACTTTCAACTACTTTAGGTAGTTTAGAAACTGATGAAGATAGTGCAATAACTATAGATGTCCTAGCAAATGATACAGATGCAGATGGAGATACCTTAAGTATCACAAAAATTGAAGGTCAAGATGTAAGTGATGGTAAAGAAGCAACTATAAAAGACAGTGATGGTAACGAACTAGGAACTGCAAAACTTACAGATGATGGAAAAGTCTCTTTTACTCCAAGCGAACATCTCCAAGAGATGAATGATGGAGAGAATCAAGATGTAACATTTAGCTATACGGTGAGTGATGGTCAGGCAGAATCAACTGCGAATGTTACTGTTAATGTTACTGGAAGTACGGATAATTATGCTCCTGAAGCAAGTGATGATGTAACAAGTGCTATTAAAGTAAATAGTACAGGAACTGATGGTGCTTTAGTATTGGATAGCAGAGGTGATAATCCTGATTTACTTGGTGGAGCAACTTCTGTTGATCTTACTATAAGTCTAACTGGTGAAGCAGATCAAGGTCAAGCATCAGTATTCTCATATGCTTCTGAAGGAAATACAGGTAATGAGTTCTTAGTATTTAGTGATGGTAATAATGTAAAATTATATATCGATGGAGCTAATGTAAATACAGGTATTACAAGTAATGAACTTTTTGATGATGAGCAACATGAATTTAGTGTTTCATGGGATAGTGCAACAGGTGAAGCAAAGTTTTATCTTGATGGAAATTTAGAGGGAACACAGACTATAGGACAAGGTCACACTATCGATAGTGATGGTGTTCTTATGTTGGGTCAAGAACAAGATAGTGTTGGTGGAGGATTGGATACTAATCAAATATTTCAAGGTGAATATCAAGATGTAGCTATCTCAGTAGATGGTTCACCAGTTGCTCATTGGGATATGAATGGTGTAGCCTCTGATGGAAGCATAAAAGACAGTGTAGGCAATTTTGATTTAACCACTACAGGTGATGTAACAGCTGCAGGTCAAAATATCACAACTGATGAAGACAGTGCAATAACCATAGATGTTTTAGCAAACGACACGGATGCAGATGGAGATACCTTAAGTATCACAAAAATTGAAGGTCAAGATGTAAGTGATGGTAAAGAAGCAACTATAAAAGACAGTGATGGTAACGAACTAGGAACTGCAAAACTTACAGATGATGGAAAAGTCTCTTTTACTCCAAGCGAACATCTCCAAGAGATGAATGATGGAGAGAATCAAGATGTAACATTTAGCTATACGGTGAGTGATGGTCAGGCAGAATCAACTGCGAATGTTACTGTTAATGTTACTGGAAGTACGGATAATTATGCTCCAGTTGCTGCAGATGATGCGCATACGTCATCTACTGAAACTGTATTTAGTGATAATTTTAATGATAATAATACTGATGGCTGGCAAGAGATAAGTTTTAATAATCGAGATACTGGGCATTGGGAAGCTGATAATGGTACTGTTGGTGAAAAAAGTAATTTCGCAGATGGTATCATCGCGCATGATATGGGTGATAATGCTCATATGAGTGATTATAACATTACGGTTGATGTTGATGCAAATACTGGGAATACATACAACAATGATGTTGGGGTTACTTTTGGATACGAAGATGCACAAAATTATTATACTGTGCAATGGGTTGATTATTCTACTAGTTATGAAAATAATATGGCTAATACACATAAAGATTTTAACTTAGTTAAAGTAGAAGATGGGCATAAAACCATATTAGATACCATTGATAAAGCAGAGTTAGGTGATAAGTTTACTCTTTCTGTTGATGTTTCTCAGGATGGCGGTATAGTTGTAAGCGTAGATGGCGAAGAAAAACTTACAGCTCCAAATGAACACCCAGAAATAGGTACTTTTGGTTTAAATACTGGAGATAATGATGGTGGCGTTCACTATGATAATGTTGTCGTACAAAATACGAATGTAGCGAATAGTATTGAAATAGACGAAGATAGCTCCATAACAATAGATGTCCTAGCAAACGATACAGATGCAGATGGAGATGCTCTAAGTATCACACAAATCCAAGGTCAAGATGTAAGTGATGGACAAACTGTAAAAGTAACTGATGGGGATGAAATTTTAGGAACTGCAAGGGTAGTTGATGGCAAAGTAGAATTTACTCCAAGCCAACATCTTCAAGCAATGAATGATGGAGAGAATCAAGATGTAACATTTAGCTATACAGTAAGTGATGGTCAGGCAGAGTCTACTGCAAATGTCACTCTTAATGTTACGGGAAATAATGATTATGTTCAAGTCGTAGATACAGAAGCTATGCAGGCACAAGGTATTATACAAAATGATGATGGAACTTACTCAAAACCTATTTATGAAGAAACTGCAAAACTGACGAAAACTGAGACTATAGAAGTTGGAAAAGCTGAACATATTCATCTTGATGATGCTCCAGAACATGGTACTATTGAAATTAAAGACTCCAATGGTGAATGGCAAACTATGGAAGTTGGCAAAGAATATAAAGCTGACTCTGAAGTTCGTTTTACACCTGATGAGAGTGCTGTAGAGGCTACCAAAGATGTGAAAATTGGTACTTTTGGAGATAATGAGGGAACGAAACATTTTACAGAACATGCAGATGTTAGTGACTGGGGTGAAGTTAGTAAAGATGGAAAAAGTGTCACATTTAATGAAGATGGAACAATAAACGAGAACTTCGTAAATGATACAGTAGTAACAGGCGATACAGATGATGTAATTAGAGCAGGTTCAGGTGATGATACAATAAATATCACAGAGGGTGATTCCAGAGCAGAATATGAAGTAGTTCGAGGTGGTGATGGAAATGACACTGTTGTCTTGGACGGAAATAGAGCTGATTACACAGTAAATCATGAAGATAATAATGGAAGATTTACAGTTGAAAATATTGATACTCAAGAGATTCAATACATATATGATGATGTTGAAAACATTCAGTTTGCAGATACAACTGTATCAAATGTCGATTTAGTAGCAGGAAATTCTAAAAAAGATGAGTCAGTCAAAAATGATGAAAATCATGACAAAAAAGATGAGTCAGTCAAACAAGATGAATCTGACAAGAAAGATGAGTTAGTCAAAAAAGATGAATCTGACAAGAAAGATGAATCTGACAAAAAAGATGAGTCAGTCAAACAAGATGAGTCAGTCAAAAATGATGAAAATCATGACAAAAAAGATGAAGAGCATGAGAAAGGAGATGATAGACAACATGATGATGAAGATAAAGGTCACCATGGCATAGAATCTGATAACGATGATGATAGCCACAATAATATAGATGATTCTGATTCACTTATTGGATCTGATAATCATATGAATATAGATTTAGGAGCTTTCCTTAATGATAATAGTGCACACTCTGATATAAAAAATCTCAATGGAACTGATAATGAACATACAAATATTAATCTCGAAGATGTTGTAACTATTACTGATGATGATATTTTAAGACTTGAAAATGAGAACACAGAAGAAGAAGACAATACAGAAGGAAAAGACACTGAATTTATTTTAGGTAATCATAAAACAACTGATGAAATGACTAGTGAAACACATGATGTATATACAAATGAGGATCAAACAGTAATATTAGAGGTAAATACAGAAATAAACGTTGATCAAAGTTGATAGAGTTTTTTTAGCTCTATCTTAAAAGTAAAATAAGAGAAACTCTATCATTAACGTGAAGTTTTGAAAAGACAGAACCTATGTGGGCTTTTACGGTTCTTGGAGTGATGTGAAGCTCATTGGCTATAGCATCGTTTGTCAGACCCTGAAGCACAGCATAAACTACTTCTTGTTCTTTAGCTGTTAGTCTGCGTTGTATCAAACTTTGTGCTTCTTGAGAGATGTTTTGTTGGCGTAGATTCTTTGTGAGGGCTAGTGTCAGCTCGGGGTAGGTCCATACTTTATCATCTTCAACTGCTTCTATCATTTGTTCATAATGCATTTTTAACATTCTGGAATTTCCATAGGCTTTTACACCTTTAGATATAAGCATTTTTCCTGTAATAATTTCAGGAACTCTCTCTAAAACTATTACTCTTTGTGGCAACAAGTTTGCAGCTATCATTTTGTTGATACTGTGTGATACAGTGTCATAATCCGCCACTATGATATATTTATCTAGTTCTTTTACTGCGTTTAGAAGTGCATCACACTCATCAAAATCTAAAGTATTGTCAAGCCCATGACGCATTTTCCATTCACTTATCATATCCATATCTGTACTTAAAAATATAGTTTGCATCTTATCTCTCCGAAAAGACATACTGTTTTGATTTGAGTATAGGTTTTAGGATGTATTGCATTACCGTTTTCTTCCCTGTTACTATGTCAGCACTTGCAGTCATTCCAGGAATGATTTTGAGTGGGTGTGTATCTGAACCAAGATGGTTTTTTTGGGTTGCGACATGAATAATGTAGTAAGTACTGTCTTTTTTATCTGTTATGGTATCTGGAGATATATCAACTACCTTCCCTTTAAGCCCACCATGAATAGCAAAGTCATAAGCCGATATCTTTATCATAGCTTCCGCCCCAGGATGAATAAAAGCAATATCGCTTGGTTTGATTTTTATCTCAACATACAGCTTTTTACTCGTAGGTACGATCTCAACTAAGTCTTGTCCTGGTTTTACAACCCCACCGACGGTATTGACAAAAAGTTTTTGAACGATTCCCTCGACTGGTGACTTGACTACAGTTCGGTTGACTTGGTCTGTGTAAGCAATCTGCTGCGTTTGAATTCTTGAGAGTTCTGCTGTTACTTTATTCAACTCTTTTTTTGCTTTATTGATGAACTCTTGTTTGGATTCTATACGTTTGCTTCTGTACTCTTGTATAGCAGACTGTAGTCTTGGGAGTGATAGCTTGGCAGCTTCGATGTCATTTTCGATGCCATTGGCTTCGCGTTTTAGTTTGAGAAAATCTACTTTTGATTTTACACCTTCACGTACCATAGGAGCAGTCATAGCTATCTCTTCTGTAACATATTCTAATGATTTTTCAAGAGATTTGATCTTAGCTTTTGCCTCTTTAAGCTCTTGTTTTCTTTGCTCTATTTGGTTGACTATAGCATTGTCTTTTGCCAAGATTTCTATCTTGTCAGATTCATACAGCTGTTTTGCTAACTTCATTTGTCTCTTTAGCTCTTCATCTTGTGTTTTTATCTCTTTAAAGTTGAAGTTATTTGCTTCTGCAGAGAGTCTAGCCTTTTTAGCGAAAAGCTCAGCATATTTCATTTGGTTTGTTTCGCTACTTGAGAGTGATTTTGCATTGTTTATTTTTAGAAGTACTTGTCCTTTTTTAACAGCTTCTCCCTCTCTGACTAAGATTGATTCAACGATTCCCCCTTCAAGATTTTGTATAACTTGGTTTTGACCATAAGGCACTACTTTACCATTGCCTCTTGTTACTTCATCTATCTCGGCAAAAGAAGCCCATATGATTGCTACTAAAAGTGTAAAGAGCCATATCTTAAGAACAATGCTCATACGTGAAGGTGACTGTTGCAACAGCGCAGCGCTCATTGAATTCATAAACTCATAATCTTTTTCATCGAATTTTGCAGGTTTATTTTTTGCCATTTTCGTTACCTCCAGCTTGAAGTTTGAGTATGGCTTCTTCTTTAGGTGCATCAATGATGATTTTTCCTTCATTTATGACCATAACTCTATCTGCTATTTTTAAAAGATTCATTTTTTGAGTAACTAAGATGAAAGTTTTATTTTTTAAGTATGTTTCAAGATTTGAGAGAAGTTTCGTTTCAGTGACCTGATCCATCGAGCTACTCGGCTCATCCATCATAACAACAGGTGTTTCAAGAAGAAGTGCGCGTGCGATACCTATACTCTGTTTTTGTCCTCCTGACATTCCTTGTCCTCTTTCACCTACTGGCATTTCATAGCCTTTAGGATGCTTTTTGATAAATTCGGATGCTGTACTTATTTGTGCAGCTCGTATCATTGCACCATCTGTTGCATGAGAAGCTCTAAAAGTGATGTTCTCTTTTACTGTTCCACGGAAAAGTAAAATGTCTTGAGAAACATAACTCATGTGTCTTCTGAGGTCTGCAGGGTCTATCTGGTTGATGTCAATGCCATCCACGAGAATTTGTCCGGCATCTGGTTCATACAAGCCTAAGATGAGTTTTTGAATAGTACTTTTTCCAGAACCAATACGACCAATAATAGCGACATGTTCCCCATGACGAATAGTAAAAGAGACGTTTTTAAGAGCAGGGACATCAGAACCTGGGTAAGTAAAAGTAACATCTACAAATTCTATTTGACCATCAAATTTTGGTGCTTCAACAAAATGTTTTCCTAGAGGTTTTTCGCTTGGTTGCTCTATGATGTTGTTGATAGTCTCAAAAGATGCTTTAGCATCTTCGTAGTTTGTTATAAGTGAGGCTATCTGTCCCATAGGCGCTAAAGTTCTTCCTGTTAAGATGACTATGGCGATAAGTCCCCCCATAGATAGCTCAAAACTTTGTATCTTATAAACACCAAATACGATAATGACAACAGTGTTCAACTGGATAAGCAACTGTGTAATAGTTGGAATAGAAGCAGAAAGCATACGAGAGTTAAAACTTTTATTTGCAATTTCTCCTGTGGATTCTTCCCATTTCCATTGAATTTGATTGAGAACACCTAATGTTTTTAAGGTCTCTATATTGCTTAATGTTTCAATGAGGATAGAACTTTTGTTCGCACTTGCTTGATGTGTTGACTCTATACTTGCACGAAGAGGTTTTTTGATAAAAAATGAGTAACCGATAATGAAGAGCATCGTAAGCATAGGAAAGATAACGATAGAGCCACCTATGTAGCCGATAACAGCTAAAAATATCACAGCAAAAGGCAGGTCAATCAAAGCAGCCATGGTAGCATTGGTTAAAAATCCTCTGATATTGTCAAAATCTTTAATATTACTTGCAAAAGAACCAACTGAAGCTGGAATATTTGCCATCTTCAGTGATAAAACTTTTTCAAAAATTATGGAAGACATGATGACATCACTCTTTTTTGCAGCCGTTTCAAGTAGATAGTTTCGCGAAAATTTAGCAAAACTATCTATAAGATAGACTATAACGACTCCAATAGCAAAAACCCAAAGTGTTTCTATGGCATTGTTTGGGATAACTCTATCATAAACATTCATGGTAAAAAGTGGCGTTGCAATAACAAACAAGTTTATAAGTAAAGAGGCAAAAAGAACATCTTTATAGATACCTGCTGAGAGCTTAATGGTACTCCAAAACCAATGTTTTTGTTTTAAATTTAATGTTTTTTTCGTATCATCTGCATATTCGTAAGCTTTTTTTATCATAAAGCCATAGCCAATATACTCATCTTCAAGATCTTCTAAATCAACCCACTGCTCAATCGCTTCTTCTGCAGGCATAATGATTTTGACCTGTTTTTTATCTTCACTAAATCTGTCTAAAATACAAGAGTTCTGATTTGACAAAAGTATAATCATTGGAAGTTGCAGGGGTGATATTTGTGAGAGTGGACGATGAATAAGTGATGATTTTAATCCAGCACGAGATGCTGCACGAGAGAACAAACCTTTTGAATTTTTAATAGAAAAAAGTTCGGGAGCTTCATTACCTGGTTCAATTGGTAAACCATCAACTAGGGCTTCAGGAGAAAAAGGTTTATGGTAAAGCTTTGTAAACAAGACTAAGGAGTCCAAAAGTGAATCCATTCTAACATTTTCAACATTTTCTAAAAACATTTACTTACTTCCTTTTGTTGTTGTAGCTTGTTTGATGACTTTCAATCCTACTTTTGCATATACATTAGCATCATCTTGCATTAAAGTATTTACTAAAATTCCCATCGTGTCTAGGATTTTATACTTAGATGAGAGGATGCTGTACTTTGCCGTAATGATCTGTTCTTGCGAGCGAATCAGGTCATTTTGCGTTGAAAGTAAGTCGAGCAGTGAACGACGACCAAGAGAATATTCTTTATTGTATAAATCAAGTGTTTGAATTGAAAATTTGTTATATTCTTGTAAGTGCATCAATTGCTCTTGTACTTTTTCATTGGATGCCCATGCTAAGCTCAGTGTCTCGATAATTTGTCTTTTTGCATTGTTTTTATTTTGTGCTTCTTGTTGCACTTGATAAAAACTTTTTGCTATGGCTGACTTGTCAGAAAAACCATTAAAGATATTGTAAGAGAGATAAGCCATCGCACGAAACGCATCATTGTTACCTTCTATGCCACTGAGGTTTTTATTCATAGATTGTGAGATTTCTATATCTATTCTAGGATAGTAATATGATTTTTTCTCTTTATTTGTCGCTTGGGCAAGTTTGATATTGAGTTCACTGACTAAAAGGGAAGGGTTGTTTTGTAAAGCAAACTCAAGTGCATCCTTTTTTGATTTGGGGATTTTGACATTCATATCAGGCTTTGTCATTTTTGTATGATCAAGTGTATGACCTAAAAGTTTTTGCAATGCAAAAGACTTTTCTAAAATAGTATTTTCTTGCACAACAAGGTTAGCTTTTGCAAGGGCTAGTGATGATTCTATCTTACTGACTTCAGAAAGAGTTGTAAGACCTGATTTGTAAATCTTTCGTACTTTGCTCAGTATATCTTCATCTATTTGTACATTTTTTTGTGCTGTTTTTAAAAGTTCTTCATTTTTTAATACTTCAAGGTAAGCATTAGCAACCTCGTAAGTAGTGTTATTCACTTTTTCTACGTAACTATAGGCTGCAGCTAGAGTTCTGTACTCTTGTTCTTCGAGTTGGTAGGTCGTAGAGAAACCATCAAAGAGGTTTTGTGTAAGTTTGAGGGAGTTTTGATATACAGTAAAATTATATGTTTGATCATCTGTTCCACCAGCTTGATTACTGCGTTTGGTTCTCTCATACCCAGCACCAAGATTTAAGTCTAGTTTAGGGTAGTAGCCAGATTTCGCACTTTGAATATCTTGCTTTGTTGCTTGAAAATTGTTTAGTCTTTCTAATACAATAGGATTTGTTGACAATGCTTCACTAATGGTACTTTTTATATCTTGGGCTTGCAAAGATACTAACAGTGAAAGGGTTAAAAATATATTTCTTTTCATTCTCACTCACTTTTTACTTATTTAATAGACAACGATTATATCACGTTCATATTGCAAATACAATACAAATAAGTGACTTATGTTATAATAATAGTAAATTAATCATCAAATTTAAACTGGAAATCAAAACTATATGCAAGCATCTGAAATTAATCAAATATTAAATAACAAAGATAAACTTTTAACGCAAGTTTATTTTGATTTACAGCGATTTTTTGAAACGAAGTACGGGCATGACACTGTTGTTTTTATGGAAATAGGCACATTTTATGAAGTTTATGAAGTAAATAATGAAGAACAACAGATAGGAAAAGCCAAAGAGATAGCAGAACTCTTAAACATTCAACTGACCAAAAAAAATAAAAAAATCATCGACAACTCTGAGAAAAATCCACTTTTAGCAGGTGTTCCTGCAGTTTCGTTTGAGCGTTATCTTAGCCGTCTTATTCAAGAGCAAAAATATACAGTTATTGTAGTGAGACAAAAAGGAAATCCTCCTAAAATTAGCCGTTATATCTCTCAAATAGTTTCACCCGGAACAAATTTTGATCATATAGTAGATAATGACGATAACTACATTGTCTCACTCTTAGTTGATAAGTTTCGTGATATTTATACGGTTGGTTATTCAGCCATTGATGTCACGACTGGGAAAACTTGGCTTTATGAAACACATGGAACAAGTGAAGACCCCGCGTATGCTTTGGATGAAATATTTAATCTTTTAAATGTTTACAGAACGAGTGAAATCGTAGTGACATTTTTAGAAGGCATAGATGATCAACGTCATATTATGCAGTATCTTGAAATCCCTGAACATTATCACTACTCAGTCAATAACAAACGCGTGAGAGTTGACTTTCAAAATGAGCTTTTTAAAGAGGTGTATCAAATACAGTCTTTACTCTCCCCAATAGAGCATTTAGATCTTGAGCGCTCACCTATGATAACTGAGTCACTTGCGATATTGGTAAACTTTGTTATTGAGCATGATTATCACATCATACAAAAGATGGCAATGCCTCGTATCATAGATAATCGTCGTTTTATGTATCTTGGAAACAATGCCCTAGAGCAGATGGGTATCATCTCAAAAGATAGAAAAGAGTTTACACTTTTAAAAATGATGGACAAAAGTTCTACGGCGATAGGAAGACGGCTTTTAAAAGAGAGACTGCTTAACCCCATTATGGAGGTTGGCGAGCTTGAACGTCGATACAACCTTATAGAGAGAGTTTCGTCTCATGTGCGTTATCTTGATGAGATGATGCGTGGTGTGTATGACCTTGAGAGATTAGCAAGAAGACTCAATCTAGGAAGATTGCATCCATTTGAGATGAACCATGTTTATGACTCTATGTTGAGTGTTAAAGAGTTGATGCAGTATGTTAAAAAGTATAAGATTCAAAAAACACCTTTTCATGAGAGTGAAGTTGAAGAATTTTTGCGAGACATTGCAAAAACAATAGACTTGGATGTCTCTCGAAGATTTACAAACGCAACAGTAGATGAAAACTTTTTGATGAGTGGCGTTGATGAAGCCATAGATACTTTAGTAGAAGAAAATAGTGTTATGTTAGTTGCTTTTGAAGATATCATCGCTAAGATTAATGCGATGCTTCAGAGTGTAAACGCAGGAAGTGCCAACAAAGTTGTCACACTTGGACTTTTAGAAAAAGAGGGTTATTACATATCTATAACCAAAAATAGATACGCACTTATAGAGAGTGAATTTAAAAAGAGTGAAGAGTTTGCTGCGTTTAATGTAAAAAAACTAACAAACAATGTCAAAATAACCTCTGCTTTTACTGACACACTCTCTGACAATATTATGAAAAACAGACGTAAAATAGTCTCTTTAGTAAAAGAGCGATACATCAAACTCCAAGCTGTGTATGAACGCCGTTATTCTCTTCTTTTTGATAGAGTCATTAACTATGTAGCAGATTTAGATGTGGGAGTGAGCTCTTCAAAAGTAGCACAAGCGTACAAACACTCACGTCCGATGGTAGTCGAAGTCAATGAAGATGAAAATTTTATGCAGATCATGCAGCTACGTCATCCACTCATAGAAGTACAAGAAAGAGGTGGACTCTATGTACCAAATGATATAGTTATGGGCAATCGTGACTATATGGACTTACCACATCCTAAAACTGTTATGCTTGATGTTGGGGTACATGATGGGCATGAGATAAATGGCGTACTTTTGTATGGTATCAACTCAAGTGGTAAATCTTCTTTGATGAAAAGTATCGGCATAGCTACCTTGATGGCGCAGTCTGGATTTTTTGTCAGTGCTGCTGTTATGAAGTTTAGCATTTTTGATTCGCTTTTTACTCGGATAGTTTCAAAAGACAATCTGGCTAAAGGACTTTCAACCTTTGCGGTTGAAATGCTTGAACTCAAAAATATCTTCAACCGCTCAACTGTGCGTTCATTAGTTCTTGGTGATGAGATAAGTCACGGAACAGAGACACTCTCTGGTGTAGCCATAGTCGCTTCAGCTATACAAAAACTTGCCGACACTCGTTGTCTGTTTTTGTTTGCAACGCATCTGCATCAACTCTCCTCAATGCAAGAGATAAGCGTACTTGATAATGTTGTAAATTTGCATCTAAGTGTTGAGTATGATGAAGAGAGTGATAAATTGATTTTTAACCGTGTCCTACAATCTGGAAGTGGAAGTAGTATATATGGGCTTGAGTTCGCAAAATCATTGCATATGGACAGTGAGTTTTTAGATAATGCAAACGCAATAAGAAAACGTCTTGCTAATGACTATGATGAACTTGAACTTTTAGTGAAAAAGAAAAAGTCTAAATACAACAAAGATTTGTATGTGACGAAGTGTATTATCTGTGGTGCTGTAGCCGAAGATGTGCATCATATATCACAAAAATCTTTGGCAGATAGTGCAGGGTTTATTGGGCATTTTCATAAAGACAACAAACATAACCTCGTTCCTTTATGTAAAGAACATCATCATCAAATCCATGATGGAAAACTCCAAGTCAATGGTTTTATTATGACAAGTAAAGGACTTGAGTTGCAGTTTGAAGAGCAGATGCGTAAGCCCGAAGCAAAAAAAGTGCTAGAGCCGGAGATAAATGAAAATATAGAAGTGAAAAAAGTTGAAGAAGATGAGCCAAAAGGGTTTGTTTTAGATGATTGGTAAAAATGCTTTTTAAAGATACGGGAAATGTTATGAAATTATTGGAATATTTATGATAAAATTATTCTATGTATAAAATAATAATTCTTTTTCTTTATAGTATTTTTATAATTGCAAATGAACCTATCACACCATTGCGAGAGAGTGTAAAAGTCAATCAGGCAAAAGCAAAACTTGGTCAAGCACTCTTTTTTGACCCTCTGTTATCGCATGATGGCACTATCAGCTGTGCAAGCTGTCATGACTTACAAAACGGTGGGGATGATGGACTGAAAGTTTCGTTTGGTATACAAGGACAACAAGGTTCACTCAATGCTCCCACTGTCTATAATGCCGTTTTTAATTTTCGCCAGTTCTGGGATGGTCGAGCAAAAGACTTAAAAGAACAAGCTGCTGGACCTATAGAAAATCCTGTTGAGATGGGTGCTACCTTTGAAGAGGTTATACAAAAACTCAAAAAAAGCAAATATAAAAAACTTTTTGCTAGCATCTATGATGATGGCATTACAAAAGAGACTATTACAGATGCCATAGCCGAGTATGAAAAGACACTCGTAACACCAAACTCCCGTTTTGACAAATATCTCAAAGGGGATAAAAATGCACTCACAGAAAATGAAAAAGAGGGTTATGAACTTTTTAAGTCAAAAGGGTGTGTCAGTTGCCATCATGGAGAAAATATTGGCGGTAATTTTTACAACAAATTTGGTATTTTTAATGAATCAAACTCAGGATGGCTCGGAAGGTATAATGTAACACACAAAGAGCGTGACAAATACTTTTTTAAAGTTCCCTCCCTTCGCAATATTGCAAGAACAGCACCTTACTTTCATGATGGGCGTACCAATGATTTACAAGAAGCGGTAGAGATTATGTCACAGTATCAACTCGGTCGCCATATTACAAAAGAAGAGATTGCAAAAATAACTGCTTTTTTACAATCTCTCAACGGTGAACTTCCTAAAAATATCGAGCCACAATGATAAAGAGATTCAAACACGCAGATAGGACAACATTGATACTCTTTATTTTTATCATTTTTATCTTCATTATGTTTGCTAATGCTTATAAAATTAAAGAAAATATGAGCCACTATTCCGCACAAAACAATAAAATAACCACGCTACAACTCATAGACAAAGAACTCTACGATTTTACATTTACTATAAACAGATTCACGAACTATGACAAAATTGAATACGAAGAAGAGAAATTTGCAAACATTTTAAAAAGCCTGCGTCCTCATATACAAAAACATACACAACATATTATCACTCTTGTAGAAAACATTACAACAAACTTTCAAAAAAAAGTGGATGACCTGGAGTTCTTCAAAGCCCAAAATGCTGCGCTTATCAACAGTTCGCATTTTCTTTTTGATCTGCATACAACAATTTCCAATGCACCCGATATATCGTTGCAGGCAAAAAACATAAGTAACGAAACCTTTTTTTATATCCTACGGTATGCTTCAAGTGACTATATTGATAAAGATACTGTAGAAATGAAACTCAATAAACTCAAAAAAATTGCCAATAAAGAAAAAAATCAATATCTCTTTACTTTTTACAGACATGCAAAGGTAATGCTGCAAACACTACAGTCACTCAAAGAAGTAGCACAAGAAATACGAACAAATCCACTCTATAAACAACTAGAAGCACTCAAACACCATATAACAGCTGAGTATGAAATGGACCTGCAACACCAAACATGGCTTATGCTTATATTTTTCTTTGTTACTATTTCTATTTTATTTTTGCTTATTTTTTCACACCTACAATCTAACAAAACAAAAAAAGAGCTTTTAGCATTTAAGTATGCAATAGAACACAGTGATAATATCGTTGTCATTACAGATGCCAAACGAGATATTATTTATGTCAATGAAACATTTGAAAAAGCAACCAAATACAAGGCAGAAGAAGTATTGGGACAAAATCCCAGAATATTAAAATCAGACATGCAGGACCCCATTTTAACAATGAACTCAATACTAAACTCGAAAAAGGAGAAAAATGGGAGGGACAGTTTGTAAACAAACGCAAAGACGGCTCACTTTTGTATGAAAAAGCCTCTATCGTTCCAGTTTTTCTACAAGGAAAACTTGTCAATTATATTGCACTCAAACTTGACATCACAGAATACATAGAAAAGAACAAACAGCTCGCACAAGCGGCTAGTGTTTTTGAAAATACAGAAGAAGCCATCATTATAACAGATGCACAAGGAAAGCTTATCTCTATAAACAGTGCTTTTACTACCATATACGGATACAGCTTGCATGAGGTAAAAGGTAAAAGTCTTGAGTTTTTACATTCAGGCATACAGGATAAAAGTTTTTACAAAAATCTTTGGAATCAACTTGTAGAACATGGTATATGGAAAGGGAAGCTTATAAACAAAACAAAAGATGGAGAGCTCATTCCTCTTTGGTCCACAATTAAAAAAATCACAAACTCCAAAGGCGATGTTGTTAACTATACTGCGGTGCAGACTGACCTTAGGGAGATAGAGACTTCACAGGCCAAAGCTGATTATCTTGCTTATCATGACTCACTTACAGGACTCGCCAACCGTATCAACTTTGAAGAGTATTTACAACATGCCCTCGTCATAAGCAAACGGGAAAAAGCTATCTTGGCTGTCCTCTTTATAGACCTTGATAGGTTTAAAGTCATCAACGATACTCTTGGGCACGACATAGGAGATGAAGTCTTAAAGATTGTCGCATCAAGACTGCAAAACACCCTTCGTGAGAGTGACTTTATCTCCCGTTGGGGTGGTGATGAGTTTGTTGTTATCTTAGAAAATCTTGCATCTTCTGATGATGCAGCAGTAGCAGCTTTAAAAATTATACAGAATCTTCAAAAGCCTTTATATATAAACAAACATACCCTTCTCACTACGGCAAGTATCGGTATAGCACTCTATCCGCAAAATGGAGAGGATTCACAAACACTTATAAAACACGCAGATAGTGCCATGTACCTTGCAAAAGAGAGTGGTAAGAACAACTTTCGTTTCTATACAAAAGAACTCTCGCAAAATATTCGCCACAAACTCAACATAGATATGGCGCTTCGTAATGCTTTGAAAAACAATGAATTTACTATGCTTTTTCAACCACAGTATCTCCTTACTACGAAAAAAATCTACTCTGCTGAAGCACTCATTCGATGGCATAGCCCTCTACTTGGTACAGTTCCTCCTGACAAATTTATTCCTATCGCTGAAGAAAATGGGGTAATAACAGAACTTGGATATTTCGTCTTTGAAGAATCATGTAAAGCACTCAAGCAGATACAGCAAGCTGATATATTCATGCAACATATTGCCGTTAATGTCTCTAGTTTACAGTTTAAAGAAGCCAATCTTTTAAAGAATTTTTTAGATATTGCAAACAAACATAATGTAAAACCATCAGAGATTGAGATTGAGATTACTGAACGCTTTATTATGGAACATACGCAAGCAAATATGAATATATTGCACAGCTTCAGAGATCATGGATTTAAAATTTCTATTGATGATTTTGGTACAGGCTATTCTTCTATGTCTTATCTCAAACAGCTCCCGGCTGATACCATTAAAATAGACAAATCTTTTGTAGATGATATAGTACAGGGAAGCTCTGACAATGTCATCATTGAAGCTATTATCGCGCTTTCAAAAACACTTGGCTATATGATCGTTGCGGAGGGGATTGAAACACAAAAACAAGAGGAGTTCCTTACGCAAGCCAACTGTGATCTTGGTCAAGGCTATCTTTTTTCACGACCGGTTACATGTAAAGAGATTATTGAAAAATTTAGTAAGGGGTAAGAGAGATTCAAGCCCGCATGGATGTTGAAGTTATAGAAGAATTATTTGAGGTAATCTTGCTGTTATAAAAAAAAGATATAATCGAAAATATTTTAGAAAAGTGAGTAGATTAATGTTGAAAAAAATTATAGTTTTTGTTGCTCTTGTAGCTACTTCCTTTGTGCAAGCAAAGACAATTAAAAACTGTGAGCCAGCTATAGTAGATGTTAGACTGCCAAATGTAATAGATTCTAATATGACACTATCTGCTTCAAAGGTTTATGGGATAGATCGAAAAGTGATTGTAAATAATGGTGCAACTTTGACAATTGAGCCTGGAACGACACTTGCAGGATGTAGTCTTTACTCTTTTTTAGCTATTGCAAATGATGCAAAAATTATAGCAAAGGGAACAAAACATAAGCCAATAATATTTACATCGCAGCTTGATTTACTTGGTTTTTCTTCTCCTCGTAATAGTTTAGGAGAGTGGGGTGGTCTTGTTATCGCTGGGAGAGCATATACGCATTATAAAGAAAATAAGTACGAGGCAGATGAGAGCATTACATTTGGTAGTCAATCGCATGAGTATGATGAAGACTCTTCTGGTATTTTAGAGTATGTTGTTATAAAATATACAGGTTATGAAGTAAAAAAAGATAAAGAACTCAATGGTCTCTCTTTAGCTGGTGTTGGAAGTGGAACTGTTATAAAAAATATTGCTATTATTGGTGGTGCTGATGATGGTATAGAAATATGGGGTGGTAGCGTTAATATAGATGGATTGTATGTTTATAATGCTAAAGATGACTCTGTGGATGTTGATTTAGGGTATAGAGGGGAGATAAAAAATGTTTTAGTGGTACAAAACAAAGTATCAAAGACCAATAATCATGACTCATCAGCAATGGAGTTTGGTAATGATGAAAACCTTATAAAAACTGGTGAAAAAACTGCTACACTCCCAACAATTAAAAATCTTACCGCATACATTAAAGGCGGAGGCATATATAATAAATATGATGCTGGTTTTCGTTTAAAGAATGTGAAAATCTTGAGTGAGAAAAAAGAGAACTGCGAGATGGTTCATTTTAGAGGAAAAGATTCGTACACAACAGGAGCAAAGTTTCTTGATGGAGATCTTTGTCTTTATGATAAAGCAAAACCTCTTAAGATAAAAGAGTTATTTTCTAAGAAAAATTCTAAAACACCAAAAAAATCTTATACTGCATATGACTTTTTTATTAAAAATAATTTAGTGAAAGGTAATGGCAAAATCATTTCATGTAAAGATCAGTATAAGGGAGTAAACGAAAAAGTTGTTTGGAAAGGAAAAAGAGGTTCAAATGAACCTCTCGCTCAATCTATGAAGCCAGAGCTTTTTTCACAGCATCGCTGATGCGTTTTCCATCAGCTTTTCCAGCTAAGGCTTTGCTTGCCATACCCATAACTTTTCCCATCTCTTTCATAGATGTTGCACCTGATTTTTCTACGAGTGCTTTTACTTCATTTGTTAGCTCTTCATCACTGAGTTGTTTTGGAAGATATGTTTCATAGTAAGATATCTCGTCAAGTTCAATTTGCATCAAGTCCTCACGATTTGCTTCTTTATATTGCGAAGCTGCATCATTTCTACGTTTGACTTGCGTTTGAATAATTTTGATGACATCTTCATCTGTGAGTTCTTTTCTTTCATCCACCTCTATTTGTTTAAAAGCACTTGTAAGTAAACGCAGTGCATCTCTTTTTTTAGTATCTTTGGCTTTCATAGCCTCTTTTACATCTTGATTGATTGTTTCTCTTAATGTCATTTTGGATATCCTTATTAATGGAACTAAATTTGCTAGAATTATAACGAAATAAGCATATACTATGGAATGAAATTAATGAAAAAAAACTTTACTTTACTTTTACTACTTTTAGCGACAAGCTTTCTCTTGAGTGCTTGTACAGCAAAACTGACAGATCCTGAGATAAATTTCGAGCCACCTGTTTATGTAGAACAGATGCCTGCAAGAGAGAATAAGAAAGATTTTATTTCAACTGGTAGTCTCTTTGGACAAGGAGAAAACCCTCTTTTTTCAGATCATAAAGCGATGCATGTAAATGACATTGTTACAGTAGTGATCTCTGAAGCTGCCAAAAGTTCAAGTGTTGGCGCAAAGCAGCTTGCAACTACAGACTCTACAAATTTGGGTGGTGGACTTTTTTCCAATACAGGAACAGCAAACTCAGGTATGCAAGCTAAAATAGCAGGGCTTAATGGTTATACTAATGTAGGTTTTACTTCAAACACTACAAATACTTTTCAAGGCAATGGAAGCGCTACAAAAGATGCGAGTTTTACGACAACTGTTTCGGCTCGTATTGTTAAGGTTTTAAGTAATGGAAACTATTTTATCTCAGGAAAAAGAGAGATACTCATAGATGATCAAAAGCAGATAGTACAAATCAGTGGTGTTATTCGTCCGTATGACATCGACCAGTACAACAAAATCAACTCAGCACAAATGAGTGATGCAAAAATATTATATAAAACTGAGGGAGATGTAGATCGTGCAACAGAACAAGGATGGGGAACGAAAATTATACAGGCTGTTTGGCCTTTCTAGTCTTGCTCTGATTACTGCGTTTAGCTCGCTGTATGGAGAAGATTTTGAAGATTTTAAACGTGTACAAAACACTGCGTTTGCAAAATATAAAGATGCAAACGATAATGCTTTTGAAGCCTATTTAAAAAAACAGTGGCAGGAGTATAATGCTTTTGCATCAAAAGCTTTGTATAAAAAAGAAAAACCAAAAGTCATTACTCCTGCGAGTCAAAGAGAGCCTTTAGCCGTAGGACCTGCCGTTCGCATTAATGTTGAAAAAGAGAAACAAGAGAGAGTTAAAGCAATGCCAAAGCTTGAAAAAAAAGCAGCTTTAGTTGTGCATTATTTTGGGACTAATCTGAGTTTCATTCAAAACACGCAGCTCTCTAAGGCTAAGTTTTATCCACCTAAGCAAAAAGGTGTCTTAAACTTTTTTAGTGTTATGGCAGCAAGTGATTATCAGCCAACTCTTTTAGAGATAAAAAAAATCTGTGATGACTTAAAGCTCAATGACTGGGGTTTGTATCTTCTCGTACAAAAACTCTCTCAAAAATATTTTAGCAATGATGATGATAAAAAACTCTATAGTTGGTTTATACTTAATAAACTAGGGTATAACACAAAAGTAGGGCTAAAAGAGGGGCATATTGTCTTGTTGAGTCTGACAAAACAGCAGGTATATGCTACTCCAGGGTACAGACTTGCAGGTGAGAAGTTTTATAACTTTGATGCTAAACGCAGTGAAAGAAAAAGTATATATACCTATGAGCAAAATTATCCAAACGCAGTAAAAGCACTTGATTTTAGTTTACCTACATTGCCTCTCTTAGCAAAAGAGATGCAAGAAGAAAGTAAAACTTTTCGTATGGAAGGTAAAAACTATACGCTTTCTTATAGATACAACAAAAATCTTATAAATTTTATGAATACATATCCGCAAGTAGATTATCAAGTTTATTTTGATGCACCTTTAGAAGAAGATACTTATAGAGATATAGCACTTGGTATGAAGCCATATTTGGATGGGAAAAAAGCAAATATTGCACTGAATTTTGTTCTTCGTTTCGTTCAAAGTGGATTTGAGTATGAACGTGATAAAGAACAGTTTGGTAAAGAAAAAGTCATGTTTGCACAAGAAACACTCTTTTATACAAAGTCTGATTGTGAGGATAGAGCTGTTTTATATGCTAAGCTTGTAAAAAAGCTTTTTGGCATAGGTGTCGTTGGAGTGAAATATCCAAATCATATGGCAACAGCTTTATATATTCCGCTTCAAGGTGATAGTGTGAAGTTAAATGGAAGAAGATTTGTAGTCGCTGACCCCACATTTATCAATGCAAATGTGGGAGAGAGTATGCCTAAGTATAAGTCTATCATACCTGAGAGTTTTATAGTTGTAAAGAACTAGCTTAGTAGTCTATAGCGACCTTGTATGTTGGATCATCTTCTGAGTAAGTACAGTGTGGTCCAGCTTTTTTAAGTATCTTTTTACAATCTTGGCTGAGATGACGAAGGAGAAGGTTTTTCCCTGAGTCTTCGTATTTTTTGACCATGGCATCAATGGCTTCAACACCTGAAAAATCCATAACTCTAGCCTTTTTAAAATCAATAACAACCTTTGGAGGATCTTGTAAAACATCAAAGTTGTCTGAGAATGTTGTCGCACTTCCAAAAAAGAGTGGACCCTCAAGCTCATACACTTTTGTGCCATCTTCTTCAGTGTATGTTTTTGTCCAGATACGTGCATGCTTCCAAGCAAATACAAGAGCAGAGATAATAACACCAGCAATAACAGCTACAGCTAAATCTTCCACAACAGTTATAATGGTGACAACAACCATAACAAAAACATCAGCACGAGGCATATGTTTGAGATGAGAGAAACTTGACCACTCAAAGGTTCCAATACTCACCATAAACATAATCCCGACTAAAACACCAACAGGAATTGCATTGAGTACATCTGTCATAGAGACGACGAGGATGATAAGCCCAACTGCTGCTGTAAATGATGAAAGACGTCCAAGACCACCTGAAGTATAGTTGATGATAGATTGACCAATCATCGCACAACCTGCCATTCCACCAAAAAATCCTGATGCGATATTTCCACATCCTAAGGCAATACACTCTTGGTTTCCACTTCCTCTTACTCCACTCATCTCATCTAAAACAGCAAGGGTAAGAAGGGATTCTATGAGTCCAACAAGTGCCATGATTATGGCATAAGGTAAAACCATCATAATAGCATCAAGACTAAAAAGTGTATCAGGGATAATAAGATGAGGCAGTTGTCCTTTAAATTCTGACAAATCAGCTAACTCTCCAACAGTAAGCGTGTTAATACTTGTAAGGTAAACGACAAGTGTTAAGAGCACGATAGCTACAAGTCCTGATGGCACTGCTTTCGTGTATTTTGGTAAAAAGTACATAATGAGCATGGTAATAACTACAATGATATACATACTCATCCCTTGACCATCAAAAAATTTAAACTGTGCCATAGCAATGACAATTGCAAGCCCATTGACAAAACCATAAAGCGCAGGTTGGGGAACAAGACGGATAAATTTACCAAATTTTAAAACGCCTACTGCCACTTGAATAGCACCCGCTATGATAGTAGCAAGTAAAATATAGTTGAGCATATGGATATAAAGCTCATCTCCACTCATACCAAGTGCGCTAAGTTTTGCATTTGCCTCAAGAACAAGTCCAACGATGACAACAGCCACACTTCCCGTTGCCCCACTAATCATACCCGGTTTACCACCGATGATAGCAGTGATAAGCCCTAGTATAAACGCAGTATAAAGCCCAACAATTGGACTAACCCCTGCGATAAAACTAAAAGCGATAGCTTCAGGAACCAGTGCAACTGCAACGACAAGACCAGAGAGTATATCGTTTTTAATGTTTGGAGATGTATACTTTTTTATATCAAACAAATCATGCCTTTAGTGAGCTGAGTTGCTCTAAAACTTTTTCGCGTTTTGTTTGTGCATCTGCTAAGAGCGTTCTGTTTTTTTCTAAAACTTCTTCAGGTGCATTGGCTACAAAACGTTCATTACCTAGCATACCGTTGAGTTTTCCTATCTCTTTTTGTAACTTTTCATCTTGTTTTGTGAGTTTGTTGATGATAGGTGTTAAATCTATAGAGTCAGTAGGGATGAATGTCTCACATTTATCAGCAATATCACTTACTGCGTTTGGAATTTTTTCTTCACTAAATATTACTTCTTCAACCTTTGCAAGTCTTGCAATGAAAGGTAACATCATTGCTTTATCTTTATCACTGAGCCCGTCGATTTTTACATAAGCTTTAGCTATTTTTTGGTTTGCTAAATCTACCAATACTTTTGCACGACGAATGGAAACAATAGCGTCCATAATTATCTCAAATTTCGCTTCTTCTTTACGTTGCTTAACCTTATGTGGAAACTTTTTAATCATAATAGAGTCTGAATCTTCAAGCGTTGTTCCGCTAAGCTCATGATATAGATGCTCCGTAATAAATGGCATAAATGGATGTAGGAGTTTCATCGCTTCTTTGAAGATAGCTCCGAGTTCTACTATTGAACTTTTGTCTGCTTTACTAAGTTCAATTCCCCAGTCACAAAATTCATTCCATAAAAATCTATACATAACAAGCGCTGCATCATTAAATTTGTATTCATCCAGATTTGCACGTACTTCTTTTGTTGCAAAATTAAGGCGACTCATCATATAACGACCCAGGTCTGTTTCAACACAAAAACCACTCAAATCAGGAAATGTTTCTACATTCATTTGTAGATATTTTGAAGCGTTGTAGAGTTTGTTTGTAAAGTTACGGTTGAGTTCAAGTTTGTCTTGACTCATACGAATATCACGACCCTGTGCAGCAGAGATTGCGAGTGTGAAACGCAGTATATCCGCGCTATATTGGTTGACCATATCAAGAGGGTCTATAACGTTTCCTTTTGATTTAGACATTTTTTGACCGTGTTCATCACGAACAAGGGCATGAAGATAGATGTGATTGAATGGAAGTTCTCCATTGAAATGTTCTCCCATCATCATCATTCGAGCGACCCAAAAGAAAAGTATGTCAAAGCCTGTAATAAGAAGGGTATTTGGATAGAAATCTTTCATGTCATTTGATTCAAAAAGTTTGTCCATTTCAGTGTCGCCATGACCCCAACCTAAAGTTGAAAAAGGCCATAAAGCAGAACTAAACCATGTGTCAAGAACATCAGGATCTTGTGTTAGATTTTTTGATGTACATTTTGGACAAGATTCAGGATGCTCTTCTTGAGAAGCAAATTCATGCCCACAATCATCACAGTAAAAGACAGGTATTTGATGTCCCCACCAAAGCTGACGTGAAATACACCAGTCGCGAAGCTCTCCCATCCAAGAGTTGTAAGAGTTTATCCAGTGTGGTGGAAAAAACTTTGCTTCACCTGCGTTTGTTTTTTCTATAGATTTATCAGCCACTTCTTTACGAACAAACCATTGTTTTGAGATATAAGGCTCAACGATGTTTTTACATCTATAGCAATGTCCCACTTGATGTTTATGGTCTTCAATCTTGACTATATAGCCTTCTTCTTGCAATCTTTGTACGATAGGCTCTCTAGCTTCAAGACGTTCCATGCCTTTAAACTCTCCAGCATAGTCGTTTAAGATCCCTTTTTCATCAAACACTGTAATGAAATCTAAGTCATGGCGTTTTCCCACTTCGTAGTCATTTTGATCATGTGCCGGAGTTACTTTTACAACACCTGTTCCAAAATCCATATCAACATAAGAATCAGCAATGATTTTTATCTTTTTATCTAAAAGTGGAAGAAGAACTTCTTTACCTATGATATCTTTGTAACGCGCATCATCAGGATGAACCATAACAGCAGTATCTCCGAAATATGTCTCTGGTCTAGTCGTAGCGACTTCAACGCTTCCACTTCCATCTGCAAAATGGTAAAGCATATGGTAAAACTTACCATCTTCTTCTTCGTGTTCTACTTCGATATCTGAGAGTGCACCATCATGTGTACACCAGTTGACCATGTAGTTTCCACGAATGATAAGACCTTCATTATAAAGATGAACAAAAGCCTCTTTTACAGACTTTTGTAGTCCTTCATCCATAGTAAAGCGTTCTCTCTCCCATGCTGGACTCACACCGATGTGGCGTAACTGTTGTGTCATAATCCCAGCAGATTCTTCCTTCCAAGCCCAAACTTTTTCTAAAAAAGCTTCTCTGCCTATCTCTTCTTTTGTTATGCCTTGTTCTAGGAGTTGTTTCTCTACTACATTTTGTGTAGCGATTCCCGCATGATCAGTTCCAGGTTGCCAAAGTGTTTTGTATCCATCCATACGTTTGTAACGAGTGATGATATCTTGGAGTGTAAATGTAAGTGCATGACCGATATGCAAACGACCGGTAACATTTGGTGGTGGCATCATGATAGAGAAATTTTTTCCCTCTTCTTGAATGACTTTGTTCCCGTCTATTTCAAAGTACTTTCTATCTTCCCAGATTTTATAGTATTTGTTCTCAGTTTCTTGTGGATTGTATTTGTTTTCTGACATATATCGCGCCTTAATTTATCTGTTTAAAATTGCGCGATTATATCTAAAAAGAGGTGTGTCTTGGCTTAACTATGGAGTGCGAATGTTGATTTTAAATTTCTATCCCAGTAACTCTTTTTTTAATTTCAATTTTATCTTGGTACATATCTTTATCTGCTGTCTCAATTGTTTCTGTCAGAATATGGTCAGTCTTAAAACTTGTAAGACCAATGGAAAAACTGACTCTAAAAGTAGAATTATGTGCTTTTAGTTTTGATTTGAGTATGTTTTCTCTTATGGTATTTAAAATTTCGCGTGCATCTTGTTCGCTTGTAAATTTATCAAACATTATGATAAACTCATCACCACCATAACGGATGACTGGTTCTTTTGATTTTTTAAGCGCATTTGTAATAAAAATTAAAACCTTATCTCCTGTGATATGCCCAAGAGTGTCATTTATTTGTTTAAAATAATTGAGATCAATAATCGCTAAGACACCATCACATTTGAACTTTTTCTCATCACTTTGTAGATAATGATGATGTAACCATCTTCTGTTGAATGCTTTGGTCAGTTCATCACTATATATGGAAGCTTTTAAATGTTCTATCTCTTGACGCAATGCTTGCGTTTCTTTTAGCACTTCATTTAAAACTGTGTCGTCTTTTGATTGAATGGCATGTATCGCTTTTTTTGTGCTACTATCTAGCGTATTAATATTTTTGGATGTCGTGTCTTGTAAGGTAATGAAGTTTGAGCACTCTTTTTGGAGTAAATTCGAAGCTAATTCTTCCTCATCTTTTAAATCTGTATTGTGTTCTTGAGCGTATTTTTTGAATATTGAAGCATAGATACTCGGTGTAACTATTGAAAGTGCATCTATAGATGATTTTGCTTCATTTGAAATAATGTGTAGTGTTTGTTCTTTGTTCATTTTGTGACCTTTGTGTAATTTTAGCACAAAATTATAAAAAATATTAGAATATTTTATCTAATGTGCAACTTATTTTTAATGTGTAACCAAGTATAATCACACTCTCAAGTACCTCTCCATAAATAACCCCAACTTCAGCAAAGAGCAAATAGCTCTAGTGCTAGGCAGATTTCTGCAGGACTAACTGGTTAATCCAAAGGAATCTAACGACGCAATAGGGCTATTTGCTCTTTGCCCGAAGGGAAGTTTAAAAAGAGGGCTACTACTTCGTTGAAAATCCTTTAAGCTACTAGTAGCTCATGCGGAATTTCGCCTTGTATTAGCCCTCTTTTTAAGCTTCTGAAATTGGGGTTATTTATGGAGAGGTACTTAAAAAATTGGAGGGGTTGTCGATGCCATTATCACGTTTAAACGAAGAACAGTATGCCGCTGCAACTGCAAAGGCCAATAAAAATCTCATCATTGCCTCAGCTGGAACAGGTAAAACTTCAACTATCGTAGGACGCATTGGATATCTCCTCAATGATGGTGTAAAACCAGAAGAGATCCTACTTTTGACTTTTACCAACAAAGCTGCAGCTGAGATGGTTGCTCGTGTGGCAGAGTATTTTGGGGCGGGTGTTGCAAAAAAAATAGATGCAGGCACTTTTCATGCAGTGAGTTACCGTTGGCTGAAAAAACGCGATAAAAGAGTTGTTCTTAAACAACAGCGTGAACTTAAAACACTTTTTCGTTCTGTATTTGAGAAGCGTTCATTTATGCAAATAGATGCAGAAGTGCAGCCTTATGGCGGTAACCATTTATATGATTTATACTCTTTTTATCAAAATACTGAACTTGAAAACAATTTTGAAGATTGGCTTATAGAAAATTATCCTGAACATGAGCTTTTTGCAATGATTTATGCTGATGTAGTGGATGAGTTTGAGGCACTTAAAAAAGAATATGGCTTTTTAAACTTTAATGATTTGCTTTTAAACTTTCGTGAAATGTGTAAAAATGACAACTTGGGTTATAAAGAAGTCCTTGTAGATGAGTATCAAGATACCAATGCGCTTCAAGGAACGCTCATAGATGCGATGAAGCCACCTTCGCTGTTTTGTGTTGGGGATTATGACCAAAGTATTTATGCTTTTAATGGTGCAGATATCAGTATAATTGGTTCATTTACGAAAAAATATCCTGATGCAATTGTGCATACACTGACTAAAAACTACCGCTCTTCTGTACCTATTCTTTCACTAGCAAGTAAAGTTATAGAGCACAATGAACGTATCTACCCGAAGAAACTTGAAGTGACACGTGTTTATGATGCACAGCCTCCAAAACTGCTTGCTTTTGATGAGCTGTTTGATCAGTACCACGCAATGGCAGCCATGATACGCGACTCTCAAACACCAAGAGAAGAGATAGCGGTCATCTTTCGTAACAACTCTTCAGCTGATGGGATTGAAGTGGGACTTCGTGAGCTTGATATTCCCTGTAAGCGTAAAGGTGGTACGAGTTTTTTTGATGCACGTGAGGTGAAGGCTGTTCTTGATTTGTATACTTTACTTGTTAATGAAGCGGATATGATGGCTTTTATTCATCTTTTTGAATTTGCACGCGGTATTGGCTCGGCAATGGCAAAAGAGATTTATATCGCATTGAAAGTTTTAGGGCAGGGGAGTATGTTTTATGGACTGTATGCGCCTGACGAATCGATGAAAAATCCTTTTGAAAAACGTAAACTCAACCATCAGCTTGGGCTTTTTGATGACTTTTTAGAGCTTGGTGCAGTTGGCAAATATGCAAAGCTTGGATTTGAAAATAAGTTTATGAAAAACCCTGTTTTAAAACATCCTAAACTGACAAAAGAGAGTGCGACGTTTTTACATAACTTTTATCTTCTCTTTCGGGATTTAAAAGGGATAAAACAGCCCAAAACAATAGTGAAAAAGATAGCAAATTCAGAACTTTACAAATACATCTCAGATGTATTGGCGACCAAAAGAGCGACACTCAAAGATGGCTCGATAGATGAAAAACAAAAGACAGAAGCCTTGACGCGTATAACAAGAAAAGTAGTACTCCTTGAAGAGCTTTCTAAACCATATGCTGAACATGATAGGTTTCTAAACGCAATGATTTTAGGCTCTTCTGACTTGACACAAGGAGAGGGTGTAAACCTTTTAAGTGTGCATGCAAGTAAAGGCTTAGAGTACAAAGAAGTCTATGTGATTGATTTGATGGATGGACGGTTTCCAAATCGTAAGCTTATGCAAAGAGCTGGAAGTCTCGATGAAGAGCGACGACTCTTTTATGTCGCTGTGACAAGAGCAAAAGATATCTTGTATCTAAGTTTTGCAAAATATGACAAAATCAAAAAACAAAACTTTATGCCAAGTCAGTTTTTATACGAAGCTGGGCTTGTTCCTAAAGATGAAGCTTATCGCGCTATGGTTATGAAAGAGGCGGATAAAGAGGAAGAGTGAGTTTTAAAACTCAAACATAGTAACAAGAATGTTGGAAATTTCTTTTGATGTCATCGGTACAACAATGACTGTTTTAAGCACATTCATTTGTATTAGGGTCAGGTGATGAATATCCACGTTATCCCAATTTCTTAACAACCTTAGATATAGTTGATGTTGATACACCCAAATATTTGGCTATACTCGCTTGAGTATAGCCATCTTTTAGTGCATTTGTAATAGCTATATTTCTCTCTGCTTTGTTGTTGCGTGCATTAAAATGCTGCTCTAAACTTTTTTGCTTATGTAACTTTAACTCATACTCTTCAATCTCTATTTTTCTTGTTTGCTCTTCTTTTAATTTTTGAAGTTCATCATCATTTAGCTGAAGTTGTAAATGCTCTAAAATTCCATCTTCTTTTAGTAGTTCTATGAGTTGTGAATGTTTTGCACACTCGATTACAGTTAGATTGTTTTGCAGTAGAGTAGCGAGTAAAGTATGAGTTGTTCTTTAAAAAGCCATATAGTCTTTGCATCTGGAACATTATCACCTATTTGTAGCCCTAAGAAGTCCAAAAATGACAATCTATCTTTTATTTGAAATTCTGTTTGTTCATCACTGAGATTATAGTACTTTTGTAAGATAATGATTTTAAACATCATAAGTTTATCATAGGGTGGTCTTCCACCTGGTGCTTTTGGTTCTTTATGGAGTGCTGTCTCTATTGGTTCTCGAAACATCTCCCAATCAATGATTTTATCAAGTTTATAAAGAGGTGGTTGATGTTGGTTTATCTTCTGTAATTGAAATTCGTAATCAAATAATCCTGCCATCTTATACTCTCTTTTTTTCTTTATTTTACACTTTTTTAGATTTAATGTTGGTTAGGTTGGGTTTTTAAAGGTGCCCTAAAATCACTTTAGAGGTGATGACTTTAGATACAACGGCAGTCGTGAGCCATAATTTTCCCGCTAGGGAAAATTATTGGTCTCCTCGTTTTTGTTGTACTTTTTAGTCTAGTAAGTCCATACTGTTTTGAATACTCTCATCTATAAACTTTAAAAGTTCC
>NZ_JALSKT010000086.1 GCF_026988655.1 Sulfurimonas sp.
CTGGAGTAAATAACCTTAAAGGTCTTGTAAAATTTGCTTCATTCTCAAAAGGTGATGCAACTAATGGTTATGCTGCTTCTCAAAATGACAAAACTGTTGGTTGGGTACAATTAGATTATAAATTCTAAACACTTTTTTATAGGAGTGAGTATTTCGATACTCTCTTCCTTTATATGATTATATTATATACAAAAAATTATTCAAACAAATTTTCTATTGTGTATAATATAGTTATAAGGGGTAACTATGAATAAACAAGATATTAAAACTACTGGCTTTTCACTTGCAAAACAAAAACACCTAACTGGTGATGATTTTTACGATATTAAAACTATTGGTGATATGACAGTAGGGATAGTTTGTGATGGTGTGGGAAGTGCCGATGAAGGTGCTGCAGCAGCCAAAAGAGTTACAACATATCTCATGAATAACTTTAAAATTCGTCCAAAAACATGGTCTATTGAAAAATCTATCAAAACTTTTATAGAATCTATAAACTCCATCCTCTTTCAAGAATCTCAGACAAATTATGAACGTAGCGAACTTGTCACAACACTGACAATAGTAGTCATTCAAGGCAATCGTTTGTATGGTGCCAATGTTGGTGACAGTAGAGTCTATCTTTACAGAAATGAAGAGTTAACACAACTCTCTAACGATCATGCCATGGAAGAAGAAGGATATGAAAATGTCCTCACCCAAGCCATTGGCATAAGTGATAGTGTTGATTCCTATTATTTTGAGAATATACTCCAAAAGGATGATAAAATTCTTCTTTGTAGTGATGGTCTGTACACCATCCTTAGCGAAGAAGAAATAAAAGCGAATATAAACAAAGGAGCAAATGCTCTTGTAAAAAAAGCGAGTAAACTAACAGAGGACAATCTACCTGATGATACTACCGCAGTTGTTTTAGAAATACTTCAAGCCAATGAAAGAGAAGTGTTAAAACTTTTAAATCTTGAAATACCAGAATCCCTAACTGAGGGAGAAGTAATAGATGGTTATAAACTTGAAAAATCTCTTATTCAAAACAACAGAACCTGGCTTGCAACAAAAAAAACAAAACAGTATGTTATAAAATTTGCTCCCTATGAAGCGATAGATGACAGTGCAATTCTTGACTTATTTGTTAAAGAAGCATGGAATGCCAAACGCCTCAAAGCACACTGTTTTCCAAAAGCTGTCATCCCAAAAACACGCTCAAAGCGTTACTATGTGATGCAGTTATTTCGAGGAGAAGACTTAAATAGTTATCTAAAAACTCATAAACATATCACTATAGATGATGGCGTAGAATTAACAACAGTACTTTTAAAGATGTCCCAGTATCTGCTAAAATACGACCTAATTCATGGCGATATCAAACCAGACAACATAATGATAGCAAAAATCAATGAAGATACTACAGAGTATAAAATAATTGATTTTGGAAGTATCACGGAGATTTTCTCTACACAGTCACAAGTGGGTACTCCAAGCTTTCTAGCACCAGAAAGATTTCAAGGAGAAGCTATCAGTGAGACAACAGAAATTTTTGCCATTGGTGTTACTCTTTATCTTAGTCTCACAGGGAAATACCCTTACGGAGAGATAGAACCATTTCAAAATCCAAGCTTTAAAGAAGCAAAAAAACCTAGCAGTTTAAATTCAAATATTCCTGATTGGTTAGATAGTGTCATCATGCGAGCGATTGCTTTAGACAAAGAACAAAGGTATGAGCACTACTCTGAGATGGCATACGAACTCACACATCCACAAAAAGTAAAGCCTTATTTTATAAAGAATGCGCCACTTATAGAAAAGTCTCCCCTACTCTTTTACAAGAGTGCTTTTACAATAATGACTTTTATAAATTTTATACTTATATATTTATTATTAAAATAAAAAAAGAAGGTAAAATTACACTCAACATAATACTAAGGAATAGTGATGTCAAAATTTTTACAATTTAAGTGTGATCTTGAAAACTTTATAGATGATCTTAAAAATAGACTTGAAAATAATAATAAAAAAATAGAAGAGCTACTTGGGCAAGAAAAAAAAACATACGCAAATTTTGTTAAGCCTTTAGAGATGATGGATGAATATCTTGAACAATTTTTTACACCGCTATCTCATCTAAACGCAGTAAACAACTCAGATCAAACGCAGCAGGTTTATACCGAGTCACTTCCTATTATCACAGAATATTCAACAAAACTTTCTCAAAATCTTGATATTTACAATGCATATAAATCAATTTTAGAAAATGAAAAAGATAGTTTAAACCATGATCAACAAAGAGTTTTAGAGCTTAATATCTTAAACTTTGAACTTAGTGGTGCACACTTGGACGATACAAAAAAAGAGAGGCTCCAAGAGATAAATATCAAAAAAAGTGAACTTGCAAATAATTTTTCTCAAAATCTTTTAAACGCAACAAATGCTTATGAATACATCATCACAGATGAAAAAGACATTGAAGGCTTACCGCAAAGTGAAATAGAAAATGCAAAATTTAAGGTGAATGCCGAAGGCAAAGAGTCTCCCCTGGGGGATGAAGAAGATGGAAAAATAAAATATAAATTCACTTTACAAATGCCTTCTTACATTGCCTATATGACCTACGGAAAAAATCGTCAAATTAGAGAAGAGTTATACAAAGCTTACGTCTCTCGAGCCCCAGAAAATGCAAAAATAATTGATGAACTTTTATCACTTAGAAATGAGATGAGCGTACTCTTAGGTTTTAACAACTATGCAGATTATTCACTTGCAAGCAAAATGGCAAAAGATGAACAAAGTGTTTTAAACTTTTTAAATAATCTTTTAGATAACTCGATTTCTCAAGCAAAAAATGAACTAAGTGAATTACAAAATATTGCACCCCAAAGACTAGAAAGTCACGATACCGCTTACTATGGAGAACTTCTTAAAAAAGCACAATACGACATAGATGAAGAACAATACCGTCCTTATTTTGAGCAAAGAAGCGTTGTTGAAGGAATGTTTACATTTTTAAATAAACTTTTTAATCTTGAATTTAAAAAAGTCGATGAAGAACTATGGCATGAGAAAGCATATGCCTATGATGTTTATGAAAACAATAAATTAAAAGCAAGAATATTACTTGACTTAGAAGCTAGGAAATCTAAACGCGGTGGCGCTTGGATGCATAATTGGCAAGCACACTGCAAAGATGAGTTAGGAGAAGAACAGTTAGCTTCAGCTTTTGTTGTATGTAACTTTCCACCATCTAGCGATACAAGTCCATCTCTCCTTCGTCATGACGATGTAGTAACTCTTTTTCATGAAATGGGACATACAATTCATCATATTTTAAGTGAAGTAAATGAGAATGAGGTCAGTGGAGTCAACGGTGTTGAATGGGATGCAGTCGAATTTCCGTCACAATTTTTAGAAAACTTTGCTTATGAGCCACAAGTCTTAAAAATGTTTGCAAAGCATTATGAGACAAAGGAGACAATTTCTGACGAAATGATAGATAAATTGGTAAGAAGCAAAAATTTTCTTTCTGCCATGGGAATGTTACGACAACTAGAATTTTCGATTTTTGATTTTCAGCTTCATACGAAATTGTATAAGGGTGAAGAAGTACAAAACCTCCTAGATAGTATTAGAAAAAAAACTGCACTAATTGCACCTCCAAAGTATAATAAATTTCAAAATGGCTTTGCCCATATATTCGCAGGTGGTTATGCTGCAGGTTACTACAGCTATAAATGGGCAGAAGTATTAAGTGCAGATGCTTTTTACTCTGTTGTTGATGAAGGAATATTCGGATCTAATACTGCAAAAAAATACCAAAATATAATTCTGCATCGTGGTGGTTCAGCAAGTATGCATAAACTTTTTCATGAACTGATGAGTAGAGATGCAGATACGGATAAACTCTTGAGACTCAATGGAATTAAATAGTGAAATTTTTTGTTTTATTATTGCTATTGATTTCACTAATATATGGAGAAAATACTTTGAAAATTGCTACCTATAATGTAGAAAATCTCTTTGATTTACAAAGAAGTGGGCATGAATATAAAGAATACATTCCTTATACTAAATCAAATTGGAACAATCGAACGTATCAAATTAAACTAAACAACACTGCAAGAGTCATAAAAGATATAAACGCAGATATTATAGCCCTACAAGAGATAGAATCTCTCAGAGCACTAAAAGATTTACGTTATACGCTCAAGAGAATGGGCTTATACTATCAATACTACAAAATAGCCAATTATAAAAACACAACTGTAAAAGTAGCAATCCTCAGTAAAATACCTTTTGTTTATAGCCATGAAATAGCTGTTACGTCCACATATAAATATAGAAATATTTTAGAAGCTAAATTTAAAATTAATAATGAAGACTTGTACTTATTGGTAAATCATTGGAAAGCCAAATCTGGTCCAGAGAGTCGAAGAATAATCTCAGCAAAAATATTAAGCAAAAGAGTTCAAGAACTTGGAATAAATAAAAATATAATTGCCCTAGGTGACTTCAACTCTCATTATGAAGAGTTTAAAACTTTTATACGAAAAAGACGTCATAACGATACCAATGGTATTACTGGTATAAATCACATACTTGGAACAATAAATAATCAAACAACTGCAAATAAAGTCAAGATAAATGCAGGTGAATTTTATAATCTCTGGTATGACATAGATAAAAACAGACGATATACCTACATTTTTCGAGGGAAAAAAGAAGCACTTGACCATATACTAATCACAAAAAATCTCTTAGATGCAAAAGGATTAGAATATAAATCTAAATCAATACATGCTTTTGAAAAAGAGTATCTATTCAAGGGAAAATCAATTTATAGATGGCAAACAAAAAGAGCTAATCCTCCAAAACACAAGGGTAAAGGATACTCAGATCACCTGCCCGTTATCGCAGAGTTTACATACTAATCAAGACACCAGTCAATCTCTTTTTTATCATATTTTTTTAAATATTCATTCGTTTGGGAAAATGGTTTTGAACCAAAAAAACCTCTATAAGAAGATAAAGGTGAAGGGTGTGGAGCTTTTAAAATAAGGTGCTTAGAACTATCAATTAACTTTTCTTTTAATTGAGCAGGCTTCCCCCATAATATAAATACTACATGTTCCAAATGTTCATTTATAGCTTTAATAGTAGCATCCGTAAAATTTTCCCAACCTTTTCCTTTATGTGAGCCAGCCTCATGTGCACGTACAGTTAAGACGGTGTTAATTAAAAAGACGCCCTGCTTTGACCATTTACTCAAATCTCCACTTTTTGGTAATTCACAGCCTATATCACTGTTTAACTCTTTAAATATATTAACAAGAGAAGGAGGAAATTTATTATTTTGAATCACAGAAAATGCAAGTCCATGTGCCTGATTTTCCCCATGATAAGGATCCTGTCCAATTATAACAACTTTCACATCATTAAATGAAGTAGTATTATAAGCTCGAAAAATATCTTTATTTGAAGGAAAAACTACGTAAGATTTTTCTTCTTGAATTAAAAAGTCTTTTAAATTTGAAAAATAATCTTGAGTAAATTCATTTTGCAAAATATTTTTCCAACTTTCATCAATTTTAGGGTTAACAAGATGCATACATACCTTTTTAATGAAATAATAACACAGAAAATCTAATTAAAAGCAATCCAAACGCAGTAAAACAAAGAAAAGAGTAAAAGAGGAACTAAATACTAAAAGCAATAAAGAAAAAACTAAACACCAAGAACAGCATAAAC
>NZ_JALSKT010000087.1 GCF_026988655.1 Sulfurimonas sp.
CTATGAAAAAACTATTGAAAATACATAATGGATTTACTAAAAGTTTAAAGCTAAAGATGGTCGATGATTATTTAGTAAGTTATAAGAAAAAATGATTATTCAGACCCCAGTATTTTTCATTAAGCCTTAATAATTCTTGTGTGGTCATATTCTCCCACCATTACCTCTTTAGCGTCAAGACCATCTATGACATCTTGTATGTTAGGCAGGTTTAACTCAGGCAGTTCTTCTAAAAAGTATATGGTGTAAGGTGTTTTCTCGCACATACTTTTTAGCTTCTCACCCACCGTATCACTCACGCGGTTGACAAAAGTAGCAAAATGTATGCAGCCTTGTGACTCCAGATACTCATTTTCTATCAAAATATTTTCATAAATTTCTTTTGCAGAGAGATTGTCAGCTTTAATGATATTTATCATTGGTGCAGCAAAATTTTGAGCAATTTTTACATTGAGATCATAACTTATTGTTGCCGTTAAAAATGAGCGACGTATCCCCTCACAAAGAACAAAATCATACTCTGATTCGAGTTTTTTAAACTTTGTGATAAGCTTCGTTATAAGTTCATTGTCCTGTTTTTTAGATATCATCTCTTCAACATCGTGAATGTCAAAGCCATAACAATCTTCGTACTTCATATCCAGCTGATAGCGTTCTAAGATAAAATCAATATCACCATCACGTATATCTTTTGAGAAGATTATAGGACGAAAAAAGGCGACTCTATGGAGCTTACGCTTAAGTATTTCCATCATTCCCATGGAGACAAAAAGCGTTCCAGCATTCTTTTCTTGGGCAGCAATGTAGAGTGATTTGATTTTCATTTTTTTGACCTCTTTGTAAACATAGTATAATTCTATCTAAAAATGGATAAGTATGTGTATTTGTGGAAATGAATTAAGTTTTGATGTGTGTTGTCGCCCTATTATCGAGAAAAAAAGAGAAGCACAGAGTGCCGAGGAGTTGATGCGTAGCCGTTACTGCGCTTATGTTAGAGCAAATGCAGAGTATCTCCTTTACTCCACTGTCAAAGAGAACCGTTATGAAGATGATGCCCCACTCATAGAAGATTTCTCTAAGTCAGTTGAGTGGCTGAAACTCGATGTTCTAAACGCAGCTGATGATGTTGTGGAGTTTAAAGCCTATTATCAAGATGCTAAGGGTATCAAAGTCTTACATGAAAAGAGTAATTTTACCAAAGAAGATGGCATCTGGAAATACAAAGATGGAGAGCTTTACAACTCAAAAGTTGAGCGAAATGAAAGCTGTCCCTGTGGCAGTGGAAAAAAATATAAAAAGTGTTGCGCTAGATAGTTTTGACATAGACAAAACTCTTTTGAGTAAATCCTTCTTTTTCATAAAACTTATGCGCCTGAGTTCTTTGCAAGCCTGATGAGAGAACAAGGTTTTCACATGCTGCTGTTTTTGCATAATCTTGTAAATACTCTAGCATAAGTTTTGCATACCCTTGAGAGCGATATTTTTCATCAGTGACTAAATCAAAGATAAAAAGATGCCGCTTATGGTAAAGGTTTGTCAAAACAGAAGCCCCAGCATAACAAATAAGCTCTCCTTTCTCAAACAAACCAAACATCTTATACTCCATATGTCGCATCTCATAAATAAGGTCTTCAAAAGCATCATAACTCAGCTCACAGCGGAGCTGTTTTAAAATATCGTAGATAGTGTAAAGCTCTTTTAAACTCATTTCTCTAATTTGCATCATCATCCTTAATATAATTTTTAGTAATACTAGACTAGAATTATAGCAAATTAGCAATTAAGGATATACATGCGTGACAACCACAACTACGATGTAATCATCATTGGAGGCGGTATCTCAGGAACTGCCCTACTCTATACTCTCGCAAAATATACAAATGTCCATACTGTCGCTTTATTTGAAAAATATAACGAGATTGCTACTGTAAACTCAAATGCAAAAAGTAATTCTCAAACACTACACTGTGGAGATATTGAAACAAACTATACTTTAGAAAAAGCCATCAAAACCAACAAAACAGCGACCATGCTTGAAAACTATGGAAAACTTTACGGATACCAAGACAAATATATGTTTAAAGTTCCAAAAATGGCACTGGGTGTGGGCGAAGAAGAGGTAGCCTACATACAAAAAAGATATGAAGAGTTTAAAAAAGACTTTCCTTATATGAAGCTGTACGACAAAGAGGCTTTAAGAGAACTCGAACCGGCTCTGCTTAAAGGCAGAGATGAAGATGAAGAGTTAATGGCTATGGGAACGGATGAGCGCTACAGTGCCATTGATTTTGGCGAAATGGCAAAAAGTTTTGTAAGAAATGCACAAAAAGGAAACAACAACATTGACATTCATTTAAACATGGAAGTAGAAACTATAGAAAAGATTGGTAGCAAATACAAGCTCACCGTAAACTCAAAGCCCTACTTTGCTAACTATGTTGTTGTGGATGCCGGAGCACATTCACTTTTACTCGCACATCAGATGGGTCACGGGGAGGATTACTCTTGTCTTCCTATTGGTGGGAGTTTTTACTACTCAAAAGTCGATATATTAAAATCAAAAGTGTATACTATTCAAAACCCTAAGCTTCCATTTGCAGCCATTCATGGGGATCCAGACATAGTTCATGACAACACTATACGCTTTGGTCCAACTGCCATCGCTCTACCAAAACTAGAGAGATATCATCATGCCCATTTTATCGATTTTTTAGAGTCGCTCAGCCCATGTAGTGAAGTCGTTGAAGTCTTTTATAATCTTTTAGCTGATGATGACATTCGAGAATATACTATCAAGAACCTAATGTATGAGATCCCAGGGATTAGAAAACAACTCTTTGCAAAAGAGGTACAAAAGATAGTTCCCTCCATCACAGAAGATGATATAGAATTTGCAGAGGGCATTGGTGGGCTCAGACCTCAGGTTATCGACAAAAAGAACAAAAAGTTGCTCCTTGGTGAAGCAAAAATAGATACAGGAGAAGGCATAGTCTTTAACATGACCCCATCTCCTGGTGCTACAAGCTGCCTTGGCAACGCCTATGAAGATGCACAACTTATTTGCAAATATCTGAACTTAGAGTTTAAAGAAAATCAATTTCAAAAGGAATTAGTACAATGAAAAATACATTTACAATGATAAACAACCGTACAAATGAGTCTTATGAGTTTGATATCTATGATGCGACTCGTGGTCCAAGCGTCGTAGATATTTCAAGCTTTTATGCTAAAACGGGAATGTTTACTTTTGACCCAGGCTACACATCTACTGCAAGCTGTAAATCTTCTATCACCTTTATTAATGGAGTGGAAGGTGAACTCAGATATAGGGGGATAAAGATAGAAGAGCTTGCGAGCAAACACTCTTATTTGGAGTCTTGTTATCTGCTTTTAAACTCCAAACTCCCAAATCCAACACAGCTCAAAGAGTTTGACCTAGAACTCAGGCATAGAGCGTTTTTACATGAAGAGCTCAAAAATCTTTTTTATGCTTTTCCTTATGATGCGCATCCTATGGCGACATTATCATCAGCGACCTCGGCTCTTTCATCTTTTTATTTTGAACATCTCAATATTTCTGATGAAGATGAATACCAAGAGATGGCAAGAAGAATCATCGCCAAAATGCCGACTATCGCTGCGTTTGCATACAGGCATTCAGTGGGTGCTCCTTTTATTCAGCCTGATATAGACAGAAGCTTTACAGAAAACTTTCTCTATATGTTACGTGCCTATCCCGGTGGAAAAATGCGTCGTAATAGTAATGGAGAGGAGAAAATACGTGCAATAGAAGTTAAAGCTTTAGACACTATCTTTACGCTCCATGCAGATCATGAACAAAATGCTTCTACAACGACAGTGAGAAATGTTGCTTCAACTGGTGCGCATCCCTATGTTGCTATCAGTTCAGGGATTTCAGCACTTTGGGGACGAGCACATGGAGGAGCAAATGAGTCTGTGATCGCACAGTTAGAGATGATAGGCAGTGTTGAAAATATTGAAGCTTTTATACAAAGAGCTAAAGACCCCGATGATGATTTTAAACTTATGGGTTTTGGTCATCGCGTCTATAAAAACTTTGACCCTCGGGCAAAAATACTAAAAACACTGCAAGAACAACTCAAAGATGAGCTGAACTTAGATACAAATCTTATGCAAATAGCCTCAAAAATCGAACAAATTGCTCTCAATGATGAGTATTTTATTAGCCGAAAACTTTATCCAAACATAGACTTCTACTCAGGACTTATTCTCACTGCCCTACAAATTCCAAAATCAATGTTTACACCCGTATTTGTGATAGGAAGAACAGTTGGATGGGTTACGCAATGGATAGAGTTTAAAAAGGATGCTCAGGCAAAGATTGCAAGACCAAGACAGCTCTACTTAGGAAAATAAACATCTTTTAATCAACTCTTAGCTATAATCGCGAAAAATATTATACAGGCTTAACATTATGGTAACAGTACAAAATTTAACTATGCGTTATGGGAATAGAGTTCTTTTTCAAGACATCAACCTTAAACTAGATCGTCACAAAAGATATGGTCTTATCGGTGCAAATGGTGCGGGTAAAACTACCTTCTTAAAAATACTCAGTGGACAAATTAATGAGTATGAGGGTGAAGTAATCATCCCAAAACAAAACAAAGTTGGCGTACTAGGTCAAAATCAATACGCTTTTGAAGATTTCACTATCGCCGATGCAGTTCTTTATGGGAACAAACGTTTATATGATGCTATCAAAGAAAAAGAAGAGCTTTACGCAACTGGAGACTTTGAAGATGATGCTGTCAATGAACGCTTAGCAGAACTAGAGACTATCTCTGTTGAAGAAGACCCAACCTATGAGTACGATGTTAACATCGGTAAAATTTTAGAAAATGTTGGTATCCCTGTAAGCCAGCACCAAGAGCTAATGAGTACACTTGATAGTGCTGACAAGTTTAAAGTACTTCTTGCACAAGTTTTATACCCAAAACCTGATGTTTTATTTCTCGATGAGCCTACGAATAACCAAGATATTGAAACAATCAGCTGGTTAGAAAATGAGCTTAAACGTCACGAGGGTACGCTTGTAGTTATCTCTCATGATAGACACTTTCTAAACGCAGTATGTACAAATATTTTAGATGTTGATTACCAAAAAATCCGTGAGTTTACTGGTACGTATGATGATTGGTATATTGCTGCGAATGTACTTGCAAAACAGATGGAACTTGATAATGCAAAAAAACAAAAAGAAAAAGATGAACTTGAAGCTTTTGTTCGTCGTTTCTCTGCTAATGCATCTAAAGCAAAACAAGCAACTTCTCGTCAAAGAAAACTTGATAAAATGGAGTTTGAAGACATCAAACCATCTTCACGCCGTGACCCAAGCATCGTCTTTAAAGCAAAACGTACAATGGGAGATGAAGCTCTTAATGTTATAAATGTATCTCATTCTTATGGTGATAACTTAGTGCTTAACGACATCAGTTTTAAAGTCGTTCCAGGTGAGAAAATCGCTCTTATAGGTGGAAATGGTGTTGGTAAAACTACGCTTATGAAAATCCTAGTTGAAGAGATGAAACCAAGCTCTGGTGAAGTTCACATGGGAGCAACCGTTGAGCCTTCATACTTTCCTCAAGATACTGCAGATATCATCGAAGGTGATGGTACTCTTTATGACTGGTTACGCGCTTTTGACCCTAAACGCGATATAGCTGAGATCCGTAACTGTCTTGGACGTATGCTTTTTAATGGAGAACAACAAGAAAAGTCTGTAGTTAGTATCTCCGGTGGTGAAAAACACCGTATGATGCTGAGTAAAATGATGTTGGAAAATGGAAACTTTTTACTTCTTGATGAACCATCAAATCACCTTGACCTTGAGGCTATTGTAGCCCTAGGAGAAGCAATGCATGAGTTTAAAGGAAACGTTATCTGTTCATCACATGACCGTGAGTTACTTGATGCTTTTGCCAACCGTGTTATTGAGATTCAAGCTGATGGAACGATCATCGACTTTAAAGGTTCTTATGAAGAGTTTGTAGAGGCAAAAGAGAAGGGAGAACTCTAGTGACAAGTTATAAACATTTTTTAGGACTTGGTATTGCAGGTAATTTTGCACTTCATTTGGACCAAGCAGGTGAAGCAGAGGACTTTAAAGATGTTATAACAGAAGATGAAGCAGCCCCAAAGGGGATGTTTCCTTTTTATCTTCCAAAACAAAAAACTTCAAACGCATTACGTCCAAAAGAGATGCTTTATACCTACCCGCTCTCATCAACAACTATCAAACTTCCAAAAGAAAATGTCAATGTACAAGCAGAACCTGAAGTTGCTCTTATTTGTGAACTAAGTTATGAAGATGACAAGCTTTCTCATATATCTCCGGTACTTTTTAGTGCTTACAATGACTGTTCTATTCGTGTCAGCGGTGCGCAAAAAATAAGTGACAAAAAAAATTGGGGAGAAGCGTCTAAGGGTATTGCATCTGACCTTCTTGCCATTGACAGCTTCTCAGACGGTGGTGTGATGGATCATTTTAGTATCTGTAGTTTTCTTCGTCGTGACAATGAACTTCATGCTTATGGTGAAAATGTAGAGCTTAGTGGCTACAGCTATTTTTATAACAAACTGAGCGACTGGATGCGCAATCAAATAAACACACAAGAAGATTTTGGTCCACTTGAAGATATAAAAAGTTATATCAACGATGCTTCTCAACCCTCAAACGCAGTAATCAGCATTGGGGCAACACGCTATACGCCTTATGGAGAAACAACATTTTTACAAGCTGGGGATGAAGTCTTAGTCGTTGTTTATAATCATACAACTTACACCATAGATGATGTTGTCAAAAGCTTGTCACAAAAAGAGTATAAAAAAGAAAATATGAGCATATTAGCTCAAAAAGTAAGCTAAATGAAAACTGGATTTTATGAGCACTACAAAGGCAATAGATACGAAGTTATAGATACCGTAAGGCACAGTGAAACTGAAGAGCTTATGGTCCTTTATCGTGCTTTATACGGGGATGAAGGACTTTGGGTAAGACCCTATACTATGTTTTTTGAAACACTGCTTATAAATGGCGAGGAAGTCCCTCGTTTTAAATATATAGGCAAAGAAAATGAGTAGAGGGAAAAAGCTTGATTTATTCATCGGTGCAAATATTGATGATGCTTGGGCAGAAGTACAAACTCCACGTAAATCTAAAATCTCTCACGAACTTCAAGAACCAGCGAAACATTTTCTCGTTTTTCAAAAAGAGAAACGCAGAGGTAAAACTGTCACACTCGTAGGCGAATTTCACCTAGCAAAAGATGAGCTAAACGCAGTGCTCAAGAGTCTTAAGAAAAAGCTTGGCTGTGGCGGTAGTGTCAAAGACAACTGGATGGAGTTTCAAGGCGAACTCAAAGATAAAATCCGTCCCCTTTTAGTTGAGAAAAACTTTCGTTTTAAACATGGTCACTAAGCTGTTTTAGCAGTCGTTGCGTTTGAGGTGATGATGTATCTATCACGTCCACTCTCTTTTGCTTCATAAAGCATCTCATCGGCTCTGGATATCAACACGTCATCATCCAAGGCATCATCAGCTATACAACAAACAACTCCAATAGAGATAGTCAAGTATTCATGAACTTTAGAACCCTCATGTTTGATATGTCTTGCTCTTATAGCATCGCCTATATCACGAGCAAGCCTTGCACTATGTGTCTCATCTGTATCAGTGAGTAAAACACCAAACTCTTCACCACCAAGTCTAAAAACATAATCACTTGGACGCTTCAGCGTATCTTTTAAAACTTTTGCAACAGATTTCAGTGCAAAATCCCCTTCAACATGACCATAAGTGTCATTATATTGTTTAAAAAAATCAATATCTAGCATCATAAAAGTGATGTAAGTTTTGTTACGTTTTGCACGCTTGAGTTCTCTTTCATATACAAAGTTAAAATACCTTCTATTGTGTAGGTTTGTTAAGCTATCGGTATAAGAAACATTTTCCAGCTTTTTGTTTGCTACTTTTAATTTTTTTGCAGCAATTTCAAGTTTTGTCTGATCACTTTGAATACTCCTAAAAACATACCATGAGACAGAAAGAATAGTGACTATAATAAGAAACAAAATAAGTCCAATTTGTGCAAGCATATTGTCATACGTCGCTATAAATGTCTTTCTTTCATAATTTGCGATTTGGGTTTCGTAATTAATAAGTTTTTGTAAAACCTGATGAATAGTTCCCACTCGTTTTTCGAGTGTAACTATTGAGAGTTTTTTCATATCAGCTTGCGCATCTATAGCATTAATGATTTTTGAAAAATATCTATTGGCTGCATTTATTTCTAAATTGGCATAGGCTACATAGTCTAGTTCATCATTTCTTTTAAAATGCGAAGCATAACTTTTCCATTTTTTATTTATCTTTTTGAGTCCTGATTTGATGTTTATCTTTGCTTCAATAGGAGTTATATCTGAACGAGAGACTCTGTAGACACTATTTGCCAACTCATAATGATAGGTTTGCAAAATTTCATTGAGTTCTGTAATGGGGATGAGTGAGCCAAAATAGAGTGAATCAATATTTTTTTTCATATTATTTATGTATGTAGTGCCTAATATACTAACTGTAATAAGCCCTACTGTTATCAACACAAATACTAGAAAAAGCTTACTTCTAAGCCGCAATGTTTCTATAAATTTCATAATTCCCCTTGTTCGTTTTTATTAAGCACAATGTGTACCAATCAAAACATAATTTATGTTAAAATTCTGCATATTAATTAAGTGAGAAAAAGATGCAAGCAAACGCAATAAAAACTGATAAATATTTAACAAAAGAAGATATACAAAAACATTTAAAAAATGTTGAGTATATCGTGATGGCAGCACCTGCCCCGGATCATTTTAAAGAGACACCCATACATTTCACTATTTTTTTAAACACAGATGAAAAGTTGCCCGAAGATATCAAAGAAGCAGTCTTAGAGAAGTTTCTTCACGAACATAAAATCAAAAATCCTGCAGAATTGATGAGTCAGTTAATGCCTGTAGGCTTTGCTGTAAGTAACGAACATGACACACCTATGCCTATGCTACTGATAAAACCAGAAGATCAAAAAAGCATCCCTTATGCTGTTATGCATGTGATGGATTTTCTAGCAGATTCTGATGAATTTAATGAAGCAAAAGTAGATAATCTCACTGGCTGGAGCTACGCTTACGAATCTTAAAAAAATTTCACTGTAATGCTACCTGAGTAGCAAACGTGTTACTGATTATAAAATACAATTTTCTTGTTATAAAAAATTACTCTAAGGAGAAGGAAATGAGAAGAACAATTTTATCAGTACTTGTTGCATCATTATTAGTTACAACATCAGGATTTGCAAGCAGCAATATAAAAAGCGTGAGTGAGGTAAATCAAGGAGCGGTCGCGAAGGGAACGCAAGATGCCTTAACATCACAAAAAAAACTTGTTGAGGAAGCTATCAATTCACTCAAATTTACAAATGATGCTCTTATCGCACTCAACAAAAATGACACAAAAAGTGCAACAAAAAACATCGAAAAAGCTCTAGGAAAACTTGAAGTTATTTTAAGTGCAAAAAACGCACCAAAACTACTTCCGATTGATGGTGGGGTATCACTTAGTGAGTTTGTGGGAACAAAAGATGATGTCACAAAAACAGTTGACACTGTCAAAGATTTACTTGACAAAAACAAAGTTCAAATTGCTCGCCAACTTTTGGACACACTACAAAGTGAAATTGATGTTACAGTTGTAAGCTTACCACTTGTAACTTACCCTGATGCACTCAAACTAGCAGCAAAATATATTCACGATGGTAAAACACAAGAAGCAAAGCAAGTTTTACAAGTTGCATTAGCTACATTTGACAAAACTACGACAGTAATTCCATTGCCTTTACTCAAAGCTACAGATCTTATCTCAGCTTCAGCAAATCTAGCTAAAAATAGGAAAAAAGAAGAAGCGCTCAAGTACTTAAACGCAGCAGAGGATCAACTTGATGTTGCAGAAGTTCTTGGTTATGTGAGTCACTCAGACAACACTTATAAATCTCTTCATAAAGTCATCAAAAAAGTCAAAAAAGAGATCAAAGGTAAAAATAAAGCAGAAAAACTTTTTGATGAGTTAAAAACAAAATTTAAAGACTTCAAAGATAAAGTCTTCACTCCAAAGTCTTAACAAGAGACTCTTAAGAGCTTAAGGATTCTATCTCCTTAATCTCTTTGGCGATTGCAGATGAAAGATTTTCACACCCATTTTGAGTGACAAGTATATCATCTTCAATTCGTATGCCAATCCCTCTATATTTTTTGGGTACACTTTTCTTTTGAGTACTAAGATAAAGTCCAGGCTCAATCGTCATAACCATGCCTGCTCTTAGGGGAATTTCTTTATCATTTTTATCACGATAAGGACATTGGTCATGAACATCTATGCCCATCCAATGCCCTATTCCATGCGGATAGTATTTTTTATGCATTTTAGCTTCGATGAGTTCACTCACATTACCATGCAATATGCCTAGTTTTACCATCCCTGCACACAATAGCTCTTCAGATTTTTTTTGTAAATCACTTCTTAAAACACCTGCTCGGATCATCGAGATAATCTTTTTTTCTACATCCAAGACCAACTGATACAGCTCTTTTTGCGCCTGCGTAAACCTTCCATTAACGGGAATAGTTCTTGTAATATCGCTTGCATAATATTGATACTCACATCCCGCGTCTATCAAAATGAGCTCATTTTCTAACAACTCTTTATCGTTGTTAATATAATGTAATGTATTTGCAGCATTACCGCAGGCGACTATGGATGTGTAAGCATCACTATAAGCGCCATTTTTTTTAAATACATATTCTATCTCTGCTTGTAGTTGATACTCATAGTCTAGTTTTTTACTTTTTCGCATTGCCCGATGATGTGCTTCTTTTGTAATTTCTAAAGCCTTTTTTATCAACTCTATCTCAGCAGGTGACTTAATCAAACGCAGCTTTTCAACACCTAAAGCAAGATTTTCAAAAGATACAATATTTTGAGAATACTTCTTCAAAAGTTTTACTTTAGAGTAGTCAAGCTTAAAATCATAATAAACCCTACTTTTACCTGCTGCTAACTCTTTAAATTTTTCACTAAAATCTTCATATGCAAAAACATCATCTACATCAAAAGACTCTTTTGCTGCTTCAACTCCAAGTCTTGCACCACTCCAAAGTTCTTTTGCTTCTACTTTTTTTGCTACAAAGAGATAACTCTTCATCTCTTCTTCTGCTCTTACAAAAACCAAAGCTGCATTGTCTTCTGTAAAACCACTCAAATAATAAAAATTGCTATCTTGTCTATAGGGGTACTCTGTGTCGTTTGAGCGAATTTTTTGCTCAGCACTAAAAAGAACTGCGATAGATTTTTTTTTCAGTTTTTGCATGAGGCTTTGTCTACGCTTTGCATACTCTTTTTCATATATCATTTACATGTCCCTTGTAACCAAACAGCCATTTGAGATAAAACTTCGCTTAGTGCTGCGTTTAATGATACAACACCACCTTGTGCATTAAGAGTCACTGCGTTTACCTTTACTTTTATATTCTTACTCGCTAAAACTCTATGCGAACTTGCTTCAATGAGTGTAAAAGTAATGCTTACTCTTGCAAAAGAGTTTGTATCATTTTCTGTGAAGTATTGCATAAAATCTTCTACATTTGCTTCTAAAACCAAGTCGTTTCTTGTTTTTGATTTTGCTATTTGTACATTTTTAAAGATTTTTAAATCTCGAACAACTCCAAGCTCATTTTCATAAATAATATTTATAGGACTCTTAGCCCATTGCGATTGAGCATAACTAAATTCTTGAAACTGCCCCTCTCTATATCGCATATCTAAACGCAGTAAAGATTCATCACTATAAGGCTTGCTTAGTTGAATATTTTTCTCAAGACAGCTACTTACTGCGTTTGGTGTTACTGAGATATTTGTATCTAAAGTAAACTCCTTCATCGCCGGTCTTGGCGAAACGCAGGCATTGAACAAGAGAACAAAAAACAACCCTATTATTATCTTACTTTTCACCTGGACCCCTTTTTATCTCTTCTTTTTTAAATAACATATCATTTGGACTTCTTTTATACTCTTGCATTAAAGAGTTAAACTCTATGAGTGTATTTTGCATATCAAACAGAGTTGCATTAATGGTCGGTACGATATTTAATGAAGCTGAAGCAATATCACTCTCAACTACCTCAAACGAATGCGCCATATCTTTCATAGTAACTCCCATACTTGAATAGGTCTCTTTTATATTCACAAAAGAGTCCGCCATTTGTGTTTCCCATGCCATACTTTGCACTAAAAAAGCATCAACTTTTGGCATCACTTTATCGAGTTTATAGCTAAAGTCATCTAAGTTTTTTGCACTTGCATGAAGATGATCAATGGTTTTTTCATCAAGAATTTTATTCATTTTGTTCATTAAATTTGCTGTTTTATCTAAAATAAGAGCAATATTTTTCTGGTTGTCGTCATTTAATAATTGTGAAGTTTTCGTCAGTGTATTAGATACATCTGTAGATAAAGAACCTAAAGACTTTTCAAAATGTTCAAAAAATGATGGAGCTGACTGAATGACAGGATACGCTTCCCCATCCTTCGCCTCTAAAGGAGGAGCATCATTTGAGCCTAGAGAAAGGTTAATATAGGTCAAACCTGTAATACCCTGTGCCGTTAGTTTTGCTATGGTATTTTCTTTTATTGGAGTACTTTTAAGTATCTCCACTGTCACTTCTACTTGTTCTGTATTTTTAGGATTTATACGTAAACCTACAACTTTCCCTACACTAATACCTCTGTATTTCACCGGTGCATTCATGTTGAGACCAAACACAGACTCATTAAAGTATATGCGATAGCGCTGCGTTTGCGCTGCATCTGATGGCTTGAGCATCCAGTAAGTAAAACCTAACATCATCACTAAACCTGCGATTACAAATAAGCCTATTAATTTATAATTTACTTTATTATTCATTTTATCTCTTTAAAAAATGTTTGTACAAATTCACTCTTGACTGATTTAATATCATCTAAAGTCCCCTCGTAAGCAATTTTTTTATTGTCTATTATAGCAACTCTATCCAAAGTATCATATATAGAACGCAAATCATGTGTAACCATGACAACTGTCAGTCCTAACATTGAACGGAGTTTCAGGATTAAACCATCAAACTCCTGAGCAGAAATAGGGTCAAGTCCACTTGTTGGCTCATCCAAGAACAATAACTTAGGATCCATAGCAAGTGCCCGAGCAAGTCCTGCTTTTTTCTTCATTCCCCCACTTATTTCTGAGGGGTAAAGGTAGGCATCACTTGGTTTAAGCCCTACAAGGTTGAGTTTAAATGCTACTATTTCATTTATCATTTTTCTTGAGAGTTTCGTATATTCTCTTAGTGGCAAAGCAATGTTTTCAGCGATAGTAAGAGAAGAAAAAAGTGCACCAAATTGAAATAAAACACCCCACTGGCGTCGTAATTTTTGTGCCTCTTTTTCTTTGATGTGTTCAATCCTTGTTCCTAGAATCTCTATACTTCCTTTTGAAATCTCTTGCAGCATAACCATCTCACGAAGCAGTGTCGTTTTACCACAGCCACTTGGACCTAAAAGACCATAAATCTCACCTTCATTTACATGAAGGTTTAAGCCATTATGAATAACTCTACTCCCAAAAGAAGTGACAATATTTTCAACTTTTATCAACTGCATTTATATTCCTAAGTTGGTAAATGCAATAGAAAAAACTGCATCACAAACTATTACGGCAAATATGGACTCTACAACACTTTTTGTTGTGTTAAAACCTATACTTTGTGTATCATCTTTGACTATCAAGCCTCGGTAAATTCCAATGGATGCAATCAAAAAGGCAAAAAATGGTCCCTTTACTATACCGACAAAAAAATGTTTTGCGGCTACAACTCTGTTTAATCTATCTATAAATAATTCAGGTGTTATATTGAGGTCAACATTAGCCACTATCATCCCACCTAAAATTGCCATAATATCTGCTACAAATATCAACAAAGGCATCATTATCACCAACGCAACAATACGAGGAACAACTAAAAATGCAAAGGGTTCAAAACCCATAGTACGCATAGCATCAAGCTCTTGTGTGATTTTCATTGAGCCAATTTGTGCTGTGTATGCAGAGCCACTTCTTCCAGCTATAACTATGGCTGTAATAACAGGAGCCAATTCTCTAAATATAGAGATACCTAACATATCAACAATGTAAATATTGGCACCATAGATTTTAAGTTGATAAGCAGACTGGTAGGCAATCACTAAGCCGATGAGAAAACTTGTAAGGGCTACTATGCCTAGTGCTTTAAATGCACTCTCATTAATTTCAAAAGCAATCTCTTTGAGACGGATATTTTTCCAACAAGTAAGGTACTGTATATTTGTGGCAAAGAGGCGACCAAAAAATTCGATAAACGCAATAAAGCCACTATAGTAGTTAAAAAATATCTTCCCAACTTTTTCTATCAATGATATATTTGGAGGTGTTTTAAATTCTTTATAGTTTTGAAGGTTGTGTTCGACAAGTTTGAGAGTTGATTGAAATGTTTTATTTTTACACTGTAGTTTTACTGCTTTATTGTGAAATTTATTTTCTATATTATGTATAAAAATTGCAGCAGCAGTGTCTATGTAGGTCAACTCATCCAGATCAATATAGACCTCTTTTACAAGCTCTTGATTTATTTCATCAACACTCTTTTCATATCTGGCAATTTTATAGAGGGTCAGCTCTCCTTGAAATTTTAGGAGAAGCTTATTATCATCTAAGTGAATTGTGAGTGTTTTTTGCATCAATTGAAACTAAAATGTTCTCTCTAAGAGTTTGTTGACTTTTAAAATCGTAATGATTTTATCCGCCTGTTTTCCAACACCATCTATGATAGTATCATCCCCATTTACCGTATCAGGAGCAGCACCTATGTTTTCTTTTTTGATACGTATCGCCATAGTCAATCTATCTATCACAAAACCTGCCACATCATCACCATGACGCATAACAATAAAACGTGTATCCTCATTTTGTTTTTTAGGAGTTAACCCAAACTTTAAACGCAAATCAATTAAAGGAATAACAGAACCACGAAGGTTAAAAACACCAAGTACATAATTTGGCACTTGAGGCACTCGTGTCCATGAAAATGGTTTTATAATTTCCTGAATAGCAAGAATAGGCACAGCATACTCTTCATCGCCTATAATAAAGCCAACTAACTGAACGACATCATCAAGCTGATCAACAACACTCTCTTGTTGTGCACCTTGTTTGTTAATAATCTCTTTTAATTTATCACTCATTATAAAAACTCCGCTTTAAATTTAACATTTCTTTGAACAACACTCGATAAATAATCCGCTGAATATGGTTTAGTTATATACTCAACCATGCCAGATTCTACCCCACGCATACGGTCAGACTTACTTGTTCTTGAGGTGACTGCTATGAGTGGTAAATGTTTATATCTATTATATTTTTTAATCTCTGTAGCAAGTGTATATCCATCCATTCTTGGCATTTCAATATCAATAAGCATTGCATCAAAGTTATGATCTCCAGCTTTTAAAATCTTCAGTGCTTCTTGCCCGTCAGCTGCTTCTACGAGTGTTACACCCATTGGTTCGAGTGCTTTCCTCATGATAGTTCTATCTGTTTTAGAATCATCAACAATCATAATTGTATAATCACTTGCTTTTGTTTTTTCATTCGAGCTTGTCGCAGTGGCTTCAGCACTAACTTGTGAAACTTTTGTATCTTTTGCCATCTGCATAAGTGCAACAACATCAACAATGAGTGTCACTCCACCATCACCACGGATAGTTGCACCAGCGATACCATCAATGCCTTTGAGGTAATCCCCAAGTGATTTGATAACTATCTCTTCTTGCCCCACTAAAGTATCAACAATAAGTCCAAGTTTACTTGTCCCAAGTCCTAAGACAACAACATAAGCATGCTCACTTGCATCTAAAATACGTTCTACTTCAAAAATATCTCCAATATGCACAAGTGAGAGGACATCTTCACGAAGTCTCATAACTGAGCGTCCCTCTACAGTATAGATTTCATCTTTTGAGATTCGAACAGTTTCTAAAACTGATGCTAGAGGAATAGCATAATGCTCTTCTTGAACACCAACGAGCAAGGCTTGAATAATAGCAAGAGTTAAAGGGATTTTGAGCTTCATAGAAGTTCCAACATTAATCTCACTCTCAATGTCAATCATCCCGTTGAGTTTTTCAATATTTGTTTTTACAACATCCATACCGACACCACGACCAGAAACACTTGTTACTGCTGCTGCGGTTGAAAAACCTGGTCTAAAGATAAGCGTATAGGCTTCTTTATCACTCATAGATTCAGCTTCTTTTTCGGTTATGATCCCTTTCTCTAAAGATTTCTCTTTGAGCATTTCAGGGTCAAGACCCTTTCCGTCATCATCAATTTGAATGACAATCTGATTTCCTTCATTGTAAGCTTTTAATGTAATAGTTCCCTCTTCAGGTTTTCCTTTAGCTAAACGCTCCTCTGGTGTTTCAATACCATGGTCACATGAATTACGAATAATATGAACAAGAGGATCACCTATCTCTTCAACGATTGATTTGTCAAGCTCTGTATCTTCACCAGCGAGTACAAGTTCTATCTTTTTGTTGAGTTCACGTGAAAGGTCACGAATCATTCTAGGAAATTTATTAAATACTTTTCCAACAGGTAGCATACGTGTTTTCATCACTGCGATTTGTAGGTCAGTTGTCACAAGAGAAACTATGGAAACGACTTGGTTAAGTTCTTCTAAAAACTCTTCACCCTCATAGCGTTCTTCTACATCATCATTAATTTTTATGAGTCTGTTTTTTGCAAGAACTAGTTCACCGATAAGATTCATCAGATGATCAAGTCTTTTTACATCTACACGGATGGTTTGTTCAACCGTTGTAGGCGTACTTCTAGCCGGTGCTGCAGCACGAGGTGATGCTTTTTCTTTTGCTTCTTTTTTTGGAGCTGCTGGAGCAGGCGCTTTTTTAGGTGCTTGAGGTTCTTTGTCTTCTTTTTTATCCTCATCTTCAGATGGTTCATCCGGCATACTTGGGACTTCTTCACCTGCAGCAATTTTTGCTTGGCGTTTGGCTTTGTCTTCTTCTTGACGTTGATTGAGCAGTCTTTCTATCTCAGCTTCAATTTCATCAGCATCCATATTTTCTAAATCAAGCTCTTCTTCCTCAGCTTCTTCTTCTACTTTTTCCTCGACTTCAGGTTCAGCTGCAGCGTCTGCTAATGCTTTATCTGCATCTGCCAGTCCAGACAAATCACCATTACTTATCTTATCAAGTCTTGCAACACAAGCAGCTACATCAATGCCGTCATCACTACTTGTATCACGAATTTTTTCAAGAAGTGCTTTCATAAGGTCAATCGACTCTAAGATAACATCCATAATATCTGGCGTTATAAGCAAGTCACCATGTCTTGCTTTATTGAGTACATCTTCCATATGATGTGTCAAATGTGTCAGCGTGTCAAAATTTAAAAAAGACGAAGCACCTTTTACTGTGTGTGCCACTCTAAAGATTCCATTTAATAATTCTAAATCATCAGGACGAGACTCTAGCTCAACTAAATCTTCATCGAGTTTTTCGACTAACTCAAATGATTCAACTAAAAAATCTTGTAATATTTCTTGAAATTCATCCATATTTTTACTCCTAATCTTTCATATGTCTGCGTACAACGCGTGATACTTCATCATAAAATGAACTTGCTTGGAATTTAACGAGATAGGCTTCACCACCTGCTTCTTCTCCGCGACCTTCACTAAAATGGTCACTAATAGAAGAGTTAAAAACTATTGGCAAGTTTTTGAGTCTCTCGTCTTCTTTTACTTTTGCAGCAAAATGAAAACCATCCATGCGAGGCATCTCCACATCTGAGATAATAATCTTAAGATTATCTTCTAATGCTTCTCCATAGGTTTCATACAAATCATTAAGCTTATCAAGACCTTCTTGTCCATCCATGGCTTCTATGACATGAAAGCCCATTTTTTGCAGCGCGTCTTTGACTATTTTCCTTGCTGTTGAGCTATCATCAAGTACCATTGCTAAACCATTAAATGTTGCTATTTGTGCTGGTGCAGTATCTGTTTCAGGTTCATACAATCCTAACTCTTGTACCACACTTTCAAGGTCAAGTATCAAAAGGACACTATCATTTTCTATTTTTGTCACACCAGTGATTTTACTACTATCCATCCCAGATGAGCTGTTCATAAAGCTCGCAGGTTCTATGTCACCCCAACTAATTCTTCTGATACGTTTCGCTTCATGAACAACAAAACCAATAAGTACATTGTTAAACTCAGTAATTATAATTCTTGAGTTTTCTTTTACATTTTCAGGTTCTACAATCCCCATCCATTTTGCTAAGTTCACAACTGGAATAACCACTTCACGAAGGTCAAAAATACCTTCTATAAAGTCTGGAGTTCCGGGCAGAGCAGTTAAATGCGGTATTTTAATTATTTCTCTAACTTTTGAAACGTTGATACCGTATATCCCTTCATAAACAGAATTTTCTTCTTGTTTAAATATACGAAAATCAACAAGTTCCATCTCATTAGAACCAACTTTTAGAGACTTATTATCCATTTTCATTTTCCCTTAAAAATATTTTTTCTTCTAGTATATTATTGTCTTTTGAGTATTTTATACTAAAATATCTTTGATTGCATGCAAAAGCTGCCAAATTTATGTAATACATATCACCAACATAAAAAGATTTATTTTGATGGAAATGTCCTTCTATAAAATAATCAGCTTCAAACCTCGCTTTGAGACGCTTGTGTATAAACTTTTCAAAACCAGTAAACTTGTTGCAGTCTTCCTTTTTTTGTAAATGCTTATCTACAGAGTTTAAAATAGCATGGTTTGAAATGATGTCAATATATTTTAAAATAAAAAGGATAAAAGGATTGCGTATCAATGCAGTATAAAGTTTATAAAACACTGCTCCATCAAAATCACCATGAGCGAGATAAACTTTTTTATCTTTATACTTTGCCATAATTGGTTGCATCTGGATAGGAACAACTACTGCGTTTACAAAGAGTTTTTGAAGATTAAAATCATGATTCCCTTCAAGATAAATAACCTCTATCTCATGTGAAATTTCATTAATGAGCTGTATCATTTCACTGTTTTGAGTGTAAGTGAAATTTATGCTTCCAAAAAGTGTGTCAAAAATATCACCCATCAAAATAAGCTGAGTAGGACGGAGTTGTTTTGTATGAATGGCTTTTATAAAGTCTAAAAGTTCTGGACGTGAAGGAGAAAAGTGCGCATCTGAAATAACAAAGGCACCTTCTTTAAGTTCTATAGTTTTATGGGACATAAGCTATATCTGGGATAGCCGTATCTTCTGCAAGTCCCATCATAATATTTGCATTGACAAGCGCTTGTGATGATGCACCACGCATAAGGTTGTCAATTGCACTTGAGATAAAGAGCATATTTCCTTTGCGTTGCACATAAATGTCACAAAAGTTTGTTCCTGCAACATTCTTCATATCTACTGGTACCGCACTCACTCGTATATGTTTATCATTTTTATAAAACTCTTGTAGCACTGCGTTTGCATCAAAATCACCACTCACTTGTATGTAAATAGAGTTCAGCATGCCTCTTGTTATAGGCACTAAATGCGGAACAAAATTAACTTCATCAAAGGCGACTCCAAGCTTGTTCGCAATCTCAGGAGCATGACGATGCATCAAAGGATTGTAAGCAAAAAGATTGTCATTTGTGTTTACAAAATGCGTCACTTCACTGAGCTTTTTTCCTGCTCCACTTACCCCTGTTTTTGCGTCGATGATGATTGGTGTATGGGCTATACGTTTATCCATAAATGGCAATAATCCTAAAATTGCAGAGGTAGGAAAGCATCCAGGATTGGCTACAAGTTTTGCCCTTTTTAGTGCTTCACGATTTAACTCAGGTAAACCATATACCACATGTTCTAAATTTTCTACATCAGTGTGAGGACAGTAAAAAGCTTCATAAATATCAAGTGGGAGTCTATAATCAGCTGAGAGATCAACAACTTTAAGCCCTTTAGCAATGAGCGGTTTTACGTATGCCATCGCAGTTTTATGCGGTAAAGCTAAAAAAACCAGTTCACAACTCTCAGCCATCTCGTCTATGTTTGCTTTTTTTACTTCCTGCTCACATACGCCATTAAGCGAAGGGTGCAATTTATTTATTGTCGTTTGCCCCTCAGAGTTTGCTATATAAGCGAGGTTAAAATTTGGATGCTTGAGAAGCATTTTTACAAGTTCAAGACCAGTATAGCCTGTTGCGCCAACTATACCGACATTTATATTACTCTTTTGTTGCATTTTTATTTACACTTAAACACAATATCTTGATATTTCACTTCGTCTATCTCAAACTCTTTTTCACCACCAGGCAGACGAAACTTAACCTCATCACCCTCTTCTTTACCCAAAAGCTGTTTTGCTAAAGGAGAGTTAAATGAGATGAGTCCTATATCGGGATTACTTTCACATCCACCAACTATAGTGTATGTTACCTCTTCATCTGTATCCATATTTGTCATACTAACAGTTGATCCAAAGCTCACTTTTGTATGTTGTAACTCTTTTGGATCAACGATCTGTGCATTGCCTAAAATTTCTTGAAGTTCTGCTAAACGGTTATCAATATTTTTTTGTGCTTCTTTTGCTGCATGATACTCAGCATTTTCTTTAAGGTCACCATGCTCAAGTGCTTCTTCTATAGCTTTGACCACACCAGGACGCTTAACTTCTTTTAGCTCTTTAACTTCAGCCTGTAGTTTCTCATAGCCAAAAAGTGTCATTGGTTCGATATTGTTTTGCATATTTTATTCTCTGTATTAATTTTTTTAGTTCTAAGATTATAGCAAAACTTTTCTATTCTTTCATACTATTGCCAATGAACAACTATTTTGTATATGTAATTTTAGCTGAGTTTTTTAACGCAGCTATCTTTGATACAGCCCACTCTTTCGTTTTTTTGTGTAAATATTCATCTTTTACTTTCTCTTGCACCATAGGAAATGTTGTATCCACCGCAGGAATAAAATTTACAAGATAATAAATCGCATACCCAAAAGGTGTTTTCACTATATCTGTATGTTCTCCTCTTTTTAAAGAACGAAGCTTTTTTCGTATATCACTTTGTAAATCCAAAGTTGCTATTTTCCCCATATAACCACCCTCTTTTGATTCTGGAGATTTTGAGTACTCTTTTGCCAATTTACTAAAATCCAAATAATTACCATTTGAATTTTTTAATGACTGCAAAACTTGCTTAGCCTTCTCTTGTGTCTCAACAGTAATGACTGCTAATTCAACCATTTCAGGAGTGTCGTATTTGTATTTATTTTGATTATAATACTCTTGAAGCTCTTTTTCGTCAACATGCATACTTTTCATATTTTTTTCTAAAAGAAATTTAAAAGCCAATAAACCTTTTGTTTGAAAAAGTTGCTCTTGAGTGTATCCAGAAACTTTTTTAATTTCAGAAATCAAACTTCCATCACTAGATTTACTTGGAGTATATTTCAAAATATGCCCTAGCACCTTTTCATATTCAGGATCATTTACAATGTCTGTATGCAGAGCATAATTAGCAGCTAAGTATTTTTCAACCAATCTGCTCACTACTTTCTCTTGTTCTTTTTTTGAAAGTTTGTGAAAGTTTTTTGGTGCAATTTCCGTTGTAATTTTATGTTCATTTACAACTGCCAACACCTCTGTAGCATATATTTGTTGTGAACATAAAAATAAGACCATAATGAAAAATAAGTTTTTCAAGTAAATTCCTTGTATTGTAAATTTAATATCATAGCACCTCAATGCCATTATATAAAACTTAGTTAGTATTTTATCAAAGGGATTGACTCTTCCCTTTGATAATTTTATGATTACTCGTCAATTTTTCCAGTTTTTATTCTTTTGTTATAAATTGCGCGTAATTCACGGATATCTTGTTGTAGCTCAAAAACACCATGCCAGTGAGCGTAGTCAGGACCACCCATCAATGCCCCTTGTCTCATACGTCTTCCTTGATGATGCCACAGATGATACCATACTTTGAAAGCAGGATCAGCCCATTTATCTTTCATCATTAGACCTTTTTTACCTAACTCATCAATCATACCTTTAGCTTCTTTAGCATACTCGTTATAAAGCTCTACATGTTGATCTGCCATTTTAAAGAAACTTTTTGTATGAAGTGAAATATGGCACGATTTACATACTTGTTCCATCTCTGCACGACCTGCTTTTGAACCATCAGGATGTCCTGCTAGTGGATTACCTTTAGTAACTTTGTTCTTATTTGTAAAGTCAGTTACAGCAGTTTCATATCCACCATCTCTCAACTTAGATATAGGTGCCCAAATATTCCATTTCAGTCTTCTACTAACATTATGTGTTGTTTTTAACTCACCAATACCACTCATATGACATGTTGCACAAGTTGGAGCTCTGTAATCACCTGGTTCCCACGCATCTGGTGCTGAATCATACTTCCATGTACTTCCCTCTGCATTGAAAATATGTCCATGCATTGAGTTATTGTATATTTCGATATCCGGATGATCTGGTCCTAGATGACAACTAGCACATCCTGCCGGTTTTCTTGCTTCTGCAATAGAAAACTTATGTATACTATGACATGATTTACAGTTTCCAACGCCACCATCTGGGTATACATTTCCTATACCATAGTTTGGCCAAGTTTCAGCAGTTGGTTGTTTATTTTTGTCAAGTTTAATAATTGTACCATGACACTGCATACAACCTGTCGCTTCAGGAGAGTTTTTCAGTTTTGGATGATTTCTTCCCTCAAATTTATGCATCAAATCTTGCATACCTTGTTTTGCAGCAACTTGTAATGCAGCTCTAGCATGTCCACTATGTTGAAATTCTTCAACTTCATTTGGATGACATTTTGTACATGTCTTAGGACTTACTAATACAGAAACATATGTTTTTGTGCCTTTAACACCAGGACAGTTTTGCGCTGCCATAGGATTGTCTTTTTTTACACTATGACAATCAATACAAGAAACACCAACATGAGCATGACGACTTTGTCTCCAATCATCAACATGTGCAGGTGTTTTATCTGCATGACATTCAACACAACGCTTCGCTTCAACTGTCATGCCTCTTGTTATTTTCAAGTTTTTATTGTTTGTCATATCCCCCAAATGTTCTGTAGGTTTTGCAACCAAACTCGATACACTTAAAAGCATCCCTGACAAAAATGTAACTACTAATGACTTCAGTTTCATTTATTTCTCCTTAATTCCTGTTTTTGAAATATAATCACCAAGATTATGATGACCTACATTACTATGACACTCTACACATTTTTTCTTTTTATCTAAAAAGTATGCCTTATGTGCAACAAACGCTTTTGCGCTTCCCATTGTTGCTTCTTCTAAATTACTATGACAATGAAGACATCCACTGTCATAAACAAAATGCTTTGCATGCTTTCTCTTTTCCTGCCAATCAATCTTGCTTTTATCATATGTAAGCTCTGCCCATACATCATGTGTCCCTGTTTTTGCTTTTTCTACCAAATAACTAAACAGTGAATCATGTGGCAAATGACAATCAACACACTTTGCTCGAAGACCTTCCTTGTTATTACCTCCATGAATATCCGCTAGATAAGATTGTGTCATTGGTTCCATAGTATGACACTGTGCACAAAAATCTTCTCCAGACGTTTTTTCTACCATTACAGCAGTAGTAAAGGAACCCATCGAACCGATACCAACCCCTATTAATACTATTACCAATAGAGCCACTTTAGAAAAGTGATTTCCTTCCTGCTTCATAGTTCAACCCTAACCTTACGTTCAACCAGCATAACCAGTCTTATTTTGAATTAAAATAATTAAATTTTTATATTCAATTATTCTTAAGAAAATGATACCTCATCTAACTATAATTTAAACTTAATAAGTTAAAATTCAAGCAAATTTTATCACATTTATAAATAAAAAAATGCATTATACAGAGCTTATTTCTCTTTACGAAATTGATTTTTTTCAATCTCACTGAGCGATTTTAATGACATTTCTTTCACATCATTGGCAACTTCACTTACTTCTACTGCTGTATTTGCATTTTCATTTGTCATGGCATTGACTTCATCTACGGCTTTATTGATAGAATTTGCACTTTCACTTTGCTCCACTATGTTTGCTTCTACATCAGTTATAGATTGCGTTAATATACTCACAGTTGTATTAATCTCAGCAAGCGACTTTTGAGTACTTTCCGCTAGTTTTCTTACTTCATCAGCGACAACAGCGAAGCCGCGACCATGCTCACCAGCACGAGCTGCTTCAATAGCTGCGTTTAGAGCAAGTAAATTTGTCTGATCTGCGATATCTGCAATAACTTGCATTACATTTTTAATATCTTGTGATTGCGATACAACTTCATTGGCTTTTTGTGAAGTCTCTTCTATCGTTTGTGCTATAGTATTTACAGCACCAGTTGTGGTTGCCAACTCTTGTGCTTGTGCAGCAGCAGACTTGTTAAGTTCTTGCATTTTTTCTTGAAGCACATCTGCTCTTTCAAGAAGAATATTTGCATTATTATAAGAATCGTTTAAAAGTTTTGTGATGGCATGACCAAGAGTGTTGACTCGATCTACAACCCTTTTTGTCTCTCCCCCAATTTTACTATCAAGTGTAATTGTATCAAGGTAGTTATAGTGTGTAAATTTATCAAGCCCTTCTAAGATATCATCCATAACCTTCTCTTGCGTATCTAGCATTTTGTTAATTGTGCTTGCCAATGTCTGGATTTGAGGGTTTGATGCTTCTGCTTGAACTCTACATCTAAAAGAACCTTGCTGTACTTTGTTCAGTGTTAAGATAGACTCGCCAACACAAAGCATATCGTTTTCAATCCCCTCGTTTATAGCATCAGTTTGTTCATTCACCATATGAGCAACACGAGCAAGTTCATCTGAGCCTTCAAGGTCAATTTTTTCTATCACATTATGTTTTCTATTTAAAAAATCTAGAAACTGTTCAATACCTAAAGAGATTTTAGCTACCGAGCTTGTAATATTTCTACTTATCATCCAAGACAAAATAGCAGTAAAGACAATAATAAAAAGCATTATAGAAACATATAAATAGAGTACACTTCTCTCATTTTTGTATTTTTGATGTGCAAGTGCACTGAGGTTATTACTCAAAGAATCATCTATTTTTTTAAGTAAGTTTATCTTTTGAGTCATCGTGTCAAACCAATAGCTTGCTTGTATTCCAAAGCCGCCTATGGTATTTGCATCAAGTGCAATTTTACGCATTCGATTGACCTCTTCTATCACCTTACCTTGCATTATCTTTTTGTAATAAATTACGATATTCTTAGGTGCAACAGAAGTAAATACTTTTAAAAAGCTCTCTTGCTCTGTCACTAGTTTTACAAATTTTGCTTTCATACCTGGTAAAAATTTATTTCTCACAAAGGTATTAGCCAGAACCGCTCGCTCTATTCCTGCACGTTCTTTTGCCATTAAAAAACTATAATACGCAAGCATTTTACGTTCACTAGCAACACTCTTTGCTAAATGTGTCATAGTCGCTATAACATCCAACATAGAAGCATTTGTAGCTGTATAGTATCCTATCGCCCCTTTCGCACTCATACGAAGCGATGTAACTTTTGTACGTATCTGTTTTAATTTTTGAATATTTTTACGCATTGTTTCAAGTTTACTAGCTAACTCTTTGGAATAAAAAGTAGCCTTAAAGTGTTCTAGGTTTGCTTCTAATTGGGCAAGCTTTGTATCACTTAAGATTCTCTGTGCGGGAAGCCTTTTAATAAATTTCTTTCCTTTTGAACCCAAAAATCCAGCCGTAGCTCCACGCTCTTTTTGTGTCTCATGTAAAAAATTTGCTATATCTATAGCAAGCTTGAAGAGTTTTTGGTTTTGTTCATCTTTTGGCAGGAGAGAAGACTCTATCTTTTCTTGAACACTTTTAAGCTTATTTATCTTTTTTGTAATCGTATCAAACCAGTAAGTAGCATCAACACCAAAACCACCTATCTCTTTAGCACTCAACAAGATATGCTCCATACGAGCCACCTCATCAACAACCTTACCTTGCAACGTAGCTTTTTCAAAAGCAACATCTTTCGGCAAAGCAAGTGTTTCAAAACTACTTAAAAAAGATTGCTGTTCAGAGATGAGTCCTGCAAGTTTTGTTCTTGCTCCTTTGACAAATTTATCATTTACAAAAGTAGCACTACCAACCGCACGTTCTATCCCTGCTCTCTCTTTTGATTGTAAAAAGTTATAATACGCAAGCGTCTGAGTACTCAACTCAGCATCTGGAGCCTGCAGTGAGGCTTTTGCCATAAAGTTTAAAAATTTTTGATGCATCTTTGTGTAATACTCAATGGCATCTTTTGCTTTGATTTGTTGCTGCATAACTTTTGCGCGAACAGTATTTAACTTCTTAAGTTCCTGCATTGCATTTAAGAAATACTCTTTTGCTTCTGGTTTTAATAGTTCCAAGATATTTTCATCTTGTAAAAAAGCCTGCAACTCTTGAAGATTTTTATCTGTTTGTAGTTTTTGCGCAGGAAGTCGTTTTGTGAATTTTTTTCCTTTAGAACCTAAAAATGCTGCCGTTGCTCCACGTTCTTTTTGTGTTTCGTGTAACAGTCTAGCGATTTTTTCATCCAAATCAACTACTTTACTATATTGTTCATACTGTTGACTCATATCCAAATGTGTGTAACTCGCTGCAATAGCTATGACAATAATAACAACTAAAGGCACAGCGACATTCAGCAACATCTTGTTTTTTACTGAAAGTTTTGTTAAAAAATCCATCATCCTAGCGCTCCTTTGCTCTCATCTCTTTATAAAGTTTTTCATACTTCTCTTTTTCTTCTTGAGAAATTGTTCTTCTACAAGAGATATATCCAGGTTCACCATCACAAGAGGTAAAAGGATACACTGTTGCAAATACCCAGTAATAATTTCCATCCTTTGTACTGTTTTTTACAAAGCCACGCCATTTTTTACCACTTTTTACCGTAGCCCACAAATCTTTAAACGCAGCACGAGGCATATCTGGATGACGCACTGTATTATGTGGTTTACCAATGAGTTCTTCCACACTATACCCTGCATAGTGACAAAACTCATCATTTGCAAAACGAATAATGCCCTTTGTGTCTGTCTCTGAGACTAAAAAAGCTTTTTTATCTAAGACTATCTCTTGAGAAGCCATTATAATCCTTTAATTTTTATTAAAAGTATAGTAGTAAAATAAAACTTTATATGTTATTAATTTTTCATATTAGATAGATTAAAGTCGATTGAGTTTTCTTTAGAATGTAAGCTGATTATACATCCTTTTTTACTTATCTTTTGAACATTTTTCACCTCGTTCAAAAGCACCATCGACTCTTTTGTTATAGGGTCAAAGACTTGAAGTTTTTCATCAGCAACATAAAAAATGCGACCTCCACCACAACCATCACCAATAATCCCCTCACAAACAAGAGGACTTGTCAGATCATACTCTTTATGCTTCATTATTATTTACCGGCATATTTTTGTTAAAAATCTCTAATATTTCTATGCGTTGCTGTTCTTGAGACACCCTGTAAATGATGGTGCAACCTTTAAATATCATATCTCTGGTATTTTCATCATTGTGATAATAAGAGACACGACATTTGTAGGGAAAGTTTGTTAAATTATTAACCTGCTTTTTCAACTCTTTAACAAATCTAATTGCTGCATTTTTTTTATCCTTTGCAACATATTCCACAACAACATCTCTCTGTATCTGAAATAGCTTTGTCTCAACAATTAACATAGTTATTGCTCAAGTTTATGTATTAAAGCATCTACTGATTCATTAAAATCATACATCTCCATTGTTCCGTTATCAACAGCTTCTATGGTCTTGTCTAACTGTGCTTTTCTCTCATAAAAATAAGGGTCATACTCAAGATTTTTATCTTTTTGAATCTCCACACTCTCTATCATCACACCTTTTAAGTTTTCTAAAATCTCTAAAATATTTTTTGCATAATTATCTTTTACTTGTAGTTGAATTGTTTGCATCACTCACCCCTTGCTTAAATTATACATCAAAACCACGAATCATCCAAACAATCCTCTTTTGCTTCTTTGATAAACTCTTGATATTCACTGCCATTTTTATCTAAAGCAATATACTCATCATGTGTGAAACCTTTAAATAGTGCATCGTCAATACATTTACAAAGTTTTGTGGTATTGGCATCTTCTTTATCACAAGTGCTTATCATTTTCTCTTTTTGTGACTCTTCCCAACCCACATAAGAAGTATAGTAAGGGTAGAGTGCCCAGATTGCGAAACCTATCGTCAGTACTATATTTATAATGTACTCTCGTTTTTTTGTCTCAAAATATTTCTTTACATCATAAGAGATTAAGATAATAAATACAACTTCAAGCCCGATATTAAACCAATCACTATCTAAAAAATCAAACACTTTTTATTTTCCTTCTTTTAAGTACATCTCCATAAATAACCCCAATTTCAGAAGCTTAAAAAGAGGGCTAATACAAGGCGAAATTCCGCATGAGCTACTAGTAGCTTAAAGGATTTTCAACGAAGTAGTAGCCCTCTTTTTAA